>JBAXOA010000004.1:0-85168 GCA_037133495.1 Mariniphaga sp.
ACTTCGAGAAACCCCTTACAACTTTGGTGTGGATCACTTCTATTCTGTCTATTGTTGTAACCTTTGCGGTAAGCTATTTCATGCTTGGCAATTTACCAAATAATCTTTGGCTGACCCTGTCGATCATTATCAGTTGCGGAACACTTGGTGCAGCCCTTATTCCGGAATTTACCAAGATATTTACCAGCCCAAAATCGAGCCATGTCAATGAAATTGTCACCGCATCACGCGAAGGAGGAGCATCACTTAATATCCTTTCAGGTCTTGTAGCCGGTAATTTCAGCGCCTTCTGGCAAGGAATGGTATTCCTGGTGCTCATGTTTGTAGCCTATTTCTCTTCAACCCACGGACTTGACGCGTTAATGATCTACC
Source organism: Mariniphaga sp. (assembly GCA_037133495.1). GTDB lineage: Bacteria > Bacteroidota > Bacteroidia > Bacteroidales > Prolixibacteraceae > JAAFHB01. The sequence goes on from JBAXOA010000004.1 coordinate 373, forward strand.
CATCTATTTTTGCATTTGGACTTGTCGCATTTGGCTTTCTTGGTATGGGACCAGTGACTATTGCTGTCGACAGTTATGGTCCGGTTACTGATAATGCCCAGAGCATCTATGAGCTTTCTCTCATCGAGGAAAATCCAAATGCTGCGGTTGAAATTGAAAAAGAATTCGGCTTTAAACCCGATTTTGAAAATGCCAAACATTATCTTGAAGCCAACGACGGTGCAGGAAATACCTTTAAAGCGACCGCTAAGCCTGTTCTTATCGGCACTGCAGTAGTTGGTGCAACCACGATGATCTTCTCACTTATTCTGGTGATAAAACACAAATTTGGTATTGAGCCTGAGACAATTCTTAATATCCTCAATCCGTATACCATTCTGGGATTTCTGGCAGGAGGATCTGTAATATATTGGTTTACAGGAGCTTCCATTCAGGCAGTAACTACTGGTGCTTATCGTGCAGTGGAATACATCAAGAAAAATATTCATCTTGATGAAGGTGCTGACAGCAGTGCATCTATCGAAACTTCAAAGGAGGTGGTGAAGATTTGTACCCAGTATGCTCAGACGGGGATGTTTAATATTTTTATTGCCATCTTTTCATTTGCTCTGGCATTTGCTTTTTTCGCCGGATACCGTGATATGTCTGCAACAACGCCTGCGCTTACATATGCTGCAACTTCCTTCTTTGTAAGCTACCTGATTTCAATAGCGGTTTTCGGACTTTTCCAGGCTCTTTTTATGGCTAATGCCGGTGGTGCATGGGATAATGCCAAGAAAGTTGTTGAAGTTGACTTACGTGAAAAAGGGACCGCTTTGCATGAAGCTTCTATCGTTGGCGATACAGTTGGTGATCCTTTTAAGGATACTTCGTCAGTAGCATTAAACCCAATTATTAAGTTTACTACACTTTTTGGGTTACTTGCCATGGAAATAGCAATTTCCGAAAGTTTCTACGCTGTTGCACCGTATGTTGGTGCAGTGTTCTTTGCTATTGCGCTCTACTTCGTTTATCGGTCATTCTATAATATGCGGATAGTTAAGTAGCTGAAATATTGGTTAAGCTGATTTAACAATCTTTGTGATTTGTTTTATCGGCTTAACTAAATTCTAAACCAAATTTGTTGTGTAAGAGCAAGCACTTTTTTTCATAGGTTTTGTTTAGATTGACAATGAGGCATCCTTTTCGGGGTGCCTCATTTCATTTAAAACATCAGGCTATAAACCAAGCAATTTTTCTTCCGGGCTTTTCCCCTCAAACAAAATTTTTATCGGATTTTCGATCAGTTCTTTTAACTTCACAAGGAATCCTACAGAATCCTTGCCGTCAATGATACGATGATCATAAGAAAGTGCGACATACATCATCGGACGAATTTCGACCTTCCCATTTACAGCGACGGGACGATCTTTAATGGAATGCATTCCTAGAATCGCACTCTGGGGTGGATTGATGATCGGAGTTGACATTAACGACCCAAATACGCCTCCATTGGTAATTGTAAATGTACCGCCACTCATCTCCTGAATAGTCAGCTTTTTATCACGCGCTCTTTCTGCCAGTTCCTTTATTTCCCGCTCAATGGTTTCAATATTTTTGGATTCAGCATTTCGAATTATAGGAACCATAAGCCCTTTAGGCGTTTGTACAGCAATCCCAATATCATGAAAATGGGGAGTAACAATATCCTCGCCTTCAATCATCGAATTGATTGCGGGATGATCAGACAAAGCGATGCTGGCGGCTTTTGCAAAAAATGACATAAAACCCAATTTAAACCCATACTTTTCAAGGAAAGGCTGTTGATAAACCTTACGTAATTCCATGAGTTGGCTCATGTCAATTTCATTAAAAGTGGTCAGCATGGCAGTCTCATTCTTAACTGCCACCAACCGTTGACTAAGTTTTCGCCGAAGCGCTGACATTGGCGTCCGATCTTCATTTCTGGTTTTTTCGATAATCGGTTTCTTAGTTTCCTTATTCCTCAATGAAAGTACTGATTCTACATCTTTACGCGAAATCCGGCGCAAACCGTTCATTAGATCGTCAAAACTTAATCCTTCTTCCTCCATCACTGCTTTTGCAGCCGGTGTTATTTTAACTTGATTTGGTTCAGCCGGTTTGGAGCTAATCGTATCAATGGCCTCAAAAGCTGATAGTTCTGTGGCTGCTGCCTTTTTAATATCTGTAATCTTAATCGGTTCTTCAATTGAAGGGGCAGCCGGTTTGTCAACTCCCTGAACTTTTTCATCGGTGTCTAAAGTGCAAACAACTGTGCCAACAGCAATTCGTTGCCCCTCATTAAACAGAATTTTTAATTTGCCCGAAGCTGAAGCTATTAAAGACAAAGTGGCTTTATCCGATTCAATTTCAGCAATTTCCTGGTCTTTATTCACTAAAGTTCCATCTTCAACCAGCCATTTACCGATTTCAACTTCTGTAATCGATTCTCCGGGAGAAGGAATTTTTATTTCAAGAATCATATTGAATAAAATTTAAAGGATAAAGTTAATTAAAAACGACATTCAGGATTCTTTCGAGGCTTTTTTTATGTTTTTCTAAAAGACCTGTTGCCGGGCAGGCAGTTTCGGCACGGCTGATCAATTCCAGTTCAAGTTCAGGAAATTTCCTTGATATATAAGGCCATACTCCCATATTTGCCGGTTCATCCTGAACCCATAATACCCGTTTTGCATTTGGATTATGAAATTTAATCAAGCGCACTTCCTCCGAAGGGAAGGGGAATAACTGTTCGATACGGATAATAGCAAAATTAGCGACTCCCAATTTTTCGCGTCGTTCAATAAGTTCATAGTAGATTTTACCCGATGTGAAAATAAGTACCTCAGCTTTCCCTTCCTGAACCTTATCATCGCCGATTACTTCCATAAATTCATGCGAATTGAGATGTTCAAGTGGGGAAATTACCATCGGATGTCTAAGCAGACTTTTAGGGGTAAACACTACCATAGGGATCCTGATATTCCACAATACCTGCCGTCTTAACAAATGGAAAAAATTTGCGGGTGTTGTAGGCATCATTACCTGCATATTGTAATTGGCACACAACGATAACATTCTTTCGATTCTTCCGCTCGAATGTTCCGAACCTTGACCTTCATAACCATGTGGAAGGAGTAAGACGAGTCCATTCATCATTCCCCATTTTTCACCTGCAGAGCTAATGTATTGATCAATAATTACTTGTGCGACATTACTGAAATCTCCGAACTGAGCTTCCCAGATTGTCAGGCCTTTAGGATACGACATTGAATAACCGTATTCAAAACCCATTACGCCATATTCGTTGAGAGGCGAGTTGAATACAGAAAATAAAGCCTTATCTTCAGATATATTTTTTAACGGAAAATATTTCTCATTGCCTTCCTCCATCACGATAGCCGAATGGCGATGTGAGAATGTTCCCCGTTCACTGTCCTGTCCACTTAACCGAACTGGTATTCCTTCGGTCAGAAGTGTAGCAAAAGCAAGTTGTTCAGCCAATGCCCAGTCAACTTTATTATCGGCAATCAGCTGCCGGCGATCATCCAGTACTTTCACTATTTTACCAAAAAATTTCTTTTCTGGTGGCAAAGTATTTATCTGATTGCCAAGCTCTTTTAGCTTTATTACAGATACTGCAGTAGGAGTTGAATTGATTTCCGTTGGTTCCGGAAAGCGATATTGTTTATACTCGTCGACCAGAAAACTTTTAATCTTTACTTTTTCTATGCTTTTGCTGATTTCAAATTTTTCTTCAAGATGCTGATCAAAAGCGGTAATTTCTTCAGTCACCTCCTGTTGCGTCATTATGCCCGTTTCAATCAGTTTACTGGCATAAATATCGCGCGGATTTGGATGCTGTGCGATAGCTTTATAAAGAATGGGTTGTGTGAAACGGGGCTCGTCGCCCTCGTTATGCCCATATTTGCGATAGGAAAGGATGTCAATAAACACATCGCTGTGGAAGTGTTGTCTGAATTCAAGCGCCAGTTTTACAGTAAAAATAATAGCCTCTGCATCGTCGCCATTTACATGAAAAACCGGAGACCGGGTAATTTTTGCAACATCAGTACAATAGGTGCTTGATCGGGCATCGAGGTAATCTGTAGTGAACCCAATTTGATTATTAACGACAATATGTATTGTTCCGCCTGTTTTATAGCCGGGAAGCAATGACATCTGAACAACCTCATAAACAACACCTTGTCCGGCAATTGCAGCATCTCCGTGAATGACAATTGGTGCAATTTTGTTATAATCACCGTTATGTGTAAAATCAATCTTTGCCCTTACCATTCCTTCCACAAGCGGAGCTACCGTCTCGAGATGTGATGGATTAGGAAGCAAACTAAGCTTGACTTTTGAACCATTTTTAGCAATAACAACTTTATCGAAACCCAGGTGGTACTTTACATCACCCAGTACTATCCCTTCTTCATAATCGGTTGCATAAAACTCTTTGAAGATATTTTCATACGGTTTCTTTAATATATTGGCCAGTACGTTCAACCTTCCGCGGTGCGAAATACCGATTACATACTCTTCAAGTCCTAAAAAAACGCCATGTTCAATAATCGCATTTAAAGCAGGAATCAGACCCTCAGTTCCTTCAAGGGAAAACCTCTTCGCTCCAACAAATTTCTTATGAATAAAGCTTTCAAAACCTGCTGCCTCTTTAAGATAATTGAAAATTTCCTTTTTAGTATCAGGCAGGAGCTCTTCTGTATTTCTGGTTTGCTCCATTCTTAGCTTAAGCCAGTCAATTAACTCTGGATTACGCATATACAGAAACTCTACACCTATTGATTCACAATAAGTCCGTTCAAGATGTGCAATAATAGAACTGAGCGATGCCGGGCCGATACCAATTTCTTTTCCTGCTTCGAAAATAGTATTCAAGTCACCATCCTCAAGACCAAAGTTGTGATAATCAAGTGTTGGGGTATACTGACGGCGACGTCTCACCGGGTTTGTGCGCGTGAAAAGATGTCCTCGTTGCCGGTAACCCGTAATCAGGTTAAGGATGCAAAACTCCTTCTCTAACTGACTTTTGTTAACCAATTCCAAAGATTTGGAATCGTAAGATTTACGGGCAAGCTCGAATCCTTCGAAAAAATTACGCCAACTTTCATCAATATCCTGAGGATTTTGAAGATAACTTTTGTACAACTCTTCAATCGCACCAATTTCCTGATTTCCTACCAGAGAGAATCTATCCATATTCAAAATTTAATACCGTAATCACTACAAATAACCAGCAGAATAAGTTCAATAAAAGGCATTCTGCGACCATCTTTAACTGTTATTCAAAAAAAAGTGCCAATTTTATGTTTTATTTGTCGCTATCGGGTCAACTATATTGACAAATAACGAAATATTTGCCGAAGTAAATTATTATTTGAATAGCTTGTATTCATTATTGCAATTTAATACCATTTATGGACGGATTTTTAAAACAAGTCGCATCACATTTATTTAATACTTATAGTGACAAAATCAGTCAGCTGACCTTGGTTTTTCCAAACAGGAGAGGAGGGGTATTTTTCACCAATTACCTTAATAGTCTGGTTACTAAGCCACTCATCTCGCCAGAAATCATTACGATTAACGAATTGTTTTCGAAGCTTTCCCCATTGCACGTACCCGATCGTTTAAGCTTGATTTTCAGACTATATAAGGTATACAAAGAGTCGACACGATCGAACGAACTTTTTGATGACTTCTTTTTTTGGGGAGAGATGCTGATCGGCGATTTTGATCAGGTTGATAAATACCTTGTTCATGCAAAAGATTTATTCACGAATATCACCGAACTAAAAGAGATTGATGTCAGATTTAGTGATTTGCAAGAGGAGGAAAAAGAACGGTTGGGGAATTTTTGGAAGACACTCTCCGATAAAAATAAAACACCGAATCAACAGGAATTTATCAGACTTTGGGAGGATATAAACGGGGTATACGAGAAATTCAAGACGAGTTTGTCTGATGAAGGGCTCGCCTTTGAAGGGATGCTTTATCGTCAGGTGATTGAACAAATCATCCCGGATAACCCCACTTTATTTGCCAAAAAACATTTTGTATTTGTTGGCTTCAATGCACTAAACCGCTGCGAGGAGGAACTGTTCGATTATCTTCAAAAGCAAGGAAAAGCCTCCTTTTACTGGGATTTCGATAATTATTATTTGGAAGATCCAGCACAGGAAGCAGGGTATTTCCTGAGAAAAAATATCGTCAGATACCCGCATTCCGGATATGTACCTGATTCTAATTTACTCTTGTCGTCTTCCAAATCGATTAAAATTGTGAGTATTTCATCCCAGTCAGGTCAGGCACAAGTGGCAGCATCTGAACTTTCAGGGCAATTTAAAGGTGAATTTAATTTTGATGAAACAGCAGTTGTTCTGTGCGACGAAGAGTTGCTTTTGCCGGTAATGAACGCGATTCCTGAAAATATTGATACAGTAAATGTTACAATGGGTTATCCATTGAAAATGACTCCTGTCTTTAGCCTGATAACACAGCTGGTGGCTTTGCAAAAAAACGTCCGTAAGACAGCCGAAGGGACAACATTTTACAACAAGGATGTTCTGAATCTATTAAGTCATCAGTTGGTAATCGATTTTGATCAATTGACTGGCAAAAATCTGAGCGATAAGATATTGTCTGACAACATGATCTATTTGCCCGGTAAGGAGCTGCAGATTAATGCAGTTTGTAAGCAACTGTTTGCTGCCCCTCAAAATATAATTGAGCTGTCGGACTATTTTCTTGAATTGCTGAAATTTATTTTTCTTCATTGGCAGCAGAAAGAAGAGAATGAAGCTTCGGCAATTTTTCGCGAATACCTTTACCAATCGATTCTGGTGGTAAGCAGATTAAAGGATATTCTTGTTAATGACGGAATTAAAGTTTTTGGTTCAGATGATTTTGTCTCGAAAGACGCATTTTTCCGTTTCGTATTGCAATATCTCAGCGAGATAACTATTTCGTTTGACGGAGAACCTCTCGAAGGATTGCAAATAATGGGGATTCTTGAGACCCGTACGCTTGACTTTAAAAACCTGATTATTCTTTTTATGAATGATGGAATAATGCCTAAAACAGTCTCCTCCGGATCGTATATTCCATATAATCTCAGGCGTGTGTTTGGATTGCCCACGATTGAAGAGCAAAATGCAATGTATGCCTATTATTTTTACAGATTACTGCAGCGAGCTGAAAATGTAATATTTGTTTATGACGCAGGTACAGGTGGGTTATCTACAGGAGAAAAAAGCCGCTATCTGCATCAGCTTCAATTGGAATCTCCTTTTCAGATTCCGGAGGTTAGCATGGTATTTAATGTTGAGCATATTGCTGTGCAGCCGATTTGCATTCAGAAAAATGAAAGAACAATGGCTTCGTTAAATCAATATCTGGCAGGAACGAGGGCTTTGTCACCAAGCGCAATCGATAAATATCTCACCTGCCCCTTGCAATTTTATTTCCGGTATTCTGCAGGACTGAACGAACCTGAAGAAATTTCGGAAGAGGTGGACGCCATGATTTTCGGACTGCTTTTCCATGATTCAATGGAAAATATTTATGAGGCTTTCAGCGGTAAAATAGTGAAGGAGGAGGATATCAACTTAATTATCAATGATCCGGATTTTATTAATGAGATCATTATTTCGTCATTTCGAAGGGTTTATTTTAAAGGAATGAAAGCGGACGATAAAGTGGTTTTGACCGGTCGGAACTGGCTGGTTTTTGAAGTTGTAAAAAAATATGTTAGCCGGTTATTATTGCTTGACCGCAAGCGGACTCCATTTCAGATTATCGGACTCGAGAAGAAGGTGAACACAACAATTACGATTAATGAGTCAAAACAAAGTATTTTAATTGGCGGAACAATCGATAGGATTGACAAGCTGGGAGATTCGGTTTATATATTTGATTATAAGACAGGCCGGACTGAACTGACCTTTCCGTTATTAGGTTCACTGTTCGATAAAGAGAATAAGACCAGAAATAAAGCGGCATTTCAGACATTGGTTTACTCTTATATTTTGCATAAAAATCAACCGGAATTATCGGCCGTTTATCCTGGGATTTATGCATTGCGGGGGATCTTTGAAGAGGACTTTGATCCGTCTGTTCGTTCTAAAGAGATCGGAAATCAATCTGTTGAATTTATTTCTGTGTCAGATAAGTTTGAGACGCATTTAAAGGTGTTACTCGAAGAAATATTTAATACAGCAATTCCGTTTACTCAGACAACAAATGATTTGAATTGCAAATACTGTTCGTACCGTCAAATTTGCAGAAAGTAGTTATTCATTTTTTCCAAGCAGATCAGGCCGGATACTTTTTGTTCTTTTATATGCCTGATCGTGTTTCCAGTCGTCAATCAGCTGATCATTGCCTGAAAGCAGTATTTCAGGAACACGCCATCCTTTATATTCAGCAGGTCGCGTATAAACCGGCGGGGTTAATAATCCATCCTGAAAAGAGTCAGTAAGCGCTGATGTTTCGTCCGATAAAACACCGGGAATCAATCGCACGATGGCATCTGCCACTATGGCTGCCGCTAATTCGCCACCAGTGAGGACATAATCTCCAATCGACAATTCCAATGTAACCAGGTTGTCACGCACTCGCTGATCAACACCTTTATAATGCCCGCACAAAAGGATCAGATTCCTTTTTAAAGATAACTGATTGGCATCGCTTTGAACAAACTGACGGGCATCAGGGGTAAGAAAAATAACCTCGTCATAATCGCGTTGGCTTTTCAAATCACTGATTGCCAAATCAATGGGTTCTATCGTCATAACCATCCCGGCGCCTTTACTAAATGCATAATCGTCTACCCGTTTGTGTTTGTCGGTTGACCAATCCCTGATATTATGAATATATATTTCAGCCAGACCTTTGTCTTTTGCTCTTTTCAGAATTGAATAATTAAATGGACTTTCCAGCAATTCGGGTACGACAGTAAGAATATCTATGCGCATATTTATTTTTTGACAAAAATACCATTACCGATTGATCTTCGCAATTGATGAAATAAAATGGATGAAAAGCCTGGTAAAGCGCATTTAATTTACAATTCACAGAACGGGGAGCTCAGAGACTTGAGTTTTCGGGTGCATTTTGAACACTTAGATAGGTATTAAATAGAAGCCAATAGAATTAAATCCAAATATATATCAACTCACAGGTGTTATATCTCTCTGTTATTTAGTTCTTTATATGTATTTTTGTATCGTTGTATATTTCTCTGTTTTAATAGATGAAAATTTGTTTCCGAATTTGATGAGGATTAGCAAGTAAATATCTATTTTCGTGAAAAATAAAATTGAATACACATCCTGGCTTAATCGCCGAAACCAAATTTCAGATGGAATCTAACGAATTGAAAAAAAACGCAGCATCCGAAGAACTTGATGTTCTCAAAAATGATCAAAAAGACGAAGCTGCAACTCCAGGCGAGACTATTAAAAGTGCTGACAACGAAAATGAACCTTCAGCACCCGAGCCGATTTCTTTAACCTCAGATTTACCTGAACCTGCATCAGATTCCGATTTGCCTGAAGTTTCGGTTGCAGAAGTACTTGAAATTCAGGAAATAGCAATAGAACCAGAGGCTGTTCTTGATCAGACGCCTGTCATAGCACCTGAAAAGGATGAGGCAGTAGTGAAGGTTAAAAAACCCCGGAAAACTCAGACGCAAATTCATCCGGAACCTGTTCCTTCACCCCTGATTGAAGCTGCCGGAACGCCTGAAACAGTCTTAATTGATCATATTGTTCAGGTTGTGGCCGAAGCAGATGACGACGATGACGATCTGTTCAGCGATCACGAACCGGATGCCCATGTAATTCCAATCCACGACTATTCTTCTTACAGTAAAGTACAATTAATAAATACTTTAAGAAAAATATTGTCTGAAGGTACCGTTGATGAGATCAGACCACACGCTGAAGCGATTAAAGGATGTTTTTACAAGATTCGCAACAATGAGATTCAGGAACAGAAACTGGCATTCGTAGCTGACGGCAACGAAGAGGAATTATTTGAGCCACTCGAAGATTCCTATGAGGCAGAGTTAAAGGATCTTCTTCGTGAATATAAAAATCTTCGTGCCGAATTGAATAAAAAGCAGGAGGCAATTAAAGAGGATAATTACCATAAAAAATTAACTATAATTGAGGAGATCAAATCCTTAATCAATAGCGAAGAGTCGATTAACATGACTTTTCAGGAGTTTAACAATCTGCAGGACAAGTGGAAGGGAATCGGACAGGTTCCTCAAACCAAGGTTAAAGATTTGTGGGAAAATTACCATTATCATGTTGAGTTGTTTTATGATTTTGTAAAGATTAACCGTGAGTTGCGTGATTTGGATCTGCGACGGAACATGGATGAAAAATCTAAACTTTGCAAAAAAGCGGAAGAACTGGCATCAGCCGGCGATTCAGAGGCACTGTCAACATTTAGAGAACTTCAGAAACTCCACGAATCATGGCGTGAAATTGGTCCTGTTCCCCGCGAAAGCAAACAAGAACTTTGGGAGCGCTTTAAGGCAGCCACAACCCTGATCAATAAGAGATATCAGCAGTTTTTTGAGCAAGAGCGTTCCTCACAGAAAGAACAATTGCAAAAAAAACTGGAACTTTGCGAACTTGCAGAACAGCACTGCAGTTTTACTTCTGACAATCCACGCGAATGGAACGATGTTACAGAAAAGGTGATTGCATTGCAGGAGGCCTGGAAAAACTCCGGTTTTGGGCCACGCAAAGAAAATGCCAAAGTCTGGGAACGTTTCAGAGCTGCAAATGATGCATTTTTCCAAAACAAACGTAATTTCTGGAATAAAAGCAAGGATCAGCTGAACAAAAATCTGGCACTCAAATTAGAGATTTGTGAGCAGGCTGACAAATTAAAAGAGAGTGATGACTGGAAAGTGACGACAGATAAGTTGATCGCTCTTCAGAAAAAATGGAAAGAAGTTGGTCCTGTACCACGGAAACAATCAGAGTTGATCTGGAAACGGTTCCGCAGTGCCTGTGACGAGTTCTTTAATCGCAAAACCACTCATTTTTCAGGTGTAACCGGCGATCAGGACGAAAATTACAAAGCTAAAAAAGCCTTAATTGCAGAAATCGAGAATTTCAAGGCAACAGGTGTCGCCAAAGACGATATTGAAAGTCTGAAGAAATTTCAGGAGAGGTGGGCTGAGATTGGATATGTACCATTCCGCAAAAAAGAAGAGCTTCAAACCCGATACCACACTTTGATAGACGGCCATTTTGATCAGTTAAAATTAGATGATCAGGATATGGGGCTTTATAAATTCAAAAGCAAAATTGAACATTTAGCTTCACAACCACGTGGCTGGTCAAAAATTAATATGGAACGTGACCGGATCGCGCAGCATTTGAAACAACTTGAAAGCGACATCAATACATTGGCCAATAATGTGGGTTTCTTTGGCTCAAGCAAAGGTGCGCAATCTTTAATTCAAGGAGTAAATGACCAGATGGAAAAAATTAAAATTCAGATCGATTACCTTAAGGCAAAACTTAAGATAATTGATTCTCAGGAAGAGATAAACTAATGTTTGACTGATATTTTACAACCCGTTCCGGCTAACCGGAGCGGGTTTTTCATGATAATAATTCAACCGAATATTAATAAAATGATTCGCAGTTTACGATTATTATTCGTTACTTTGCGAACTTTTAGAACGCACTAAAATATTATGATTGTGGCCACAACGAAGTATATATTTGTAACAGGCGGTGTGACCTCTTCTTTAGGGAAAGGGATTATTGCTTCATCCCTTGCCAAGCTGCTTCAGGCAAGAGGATACAAAGTGACCATTCAGAAATTAGATCCTTACATCAATGTTGATCCGGGAACGCTGAATCCTTACGAACATGGCGAATGTTATGTAACAGAAGATGGTGCCGAAACAGATCTTGATCTCGGACACTACGAACGATTTTTGAATTCGCCAACCTCCCAGGCCAATAACGTAACAACAGGCAGGATCTATCAGTCGGTAATCAATAAAGAGCGTCGTGGCGATTATCTGGGAAAAACAGTACAGATCATCCCTCATATCACTGATGAGATCAAAAAATACGTTAAATTCCTTGGGTCGAAGAAAAAATTCGATGTTGTAATATCAGAAATTGGAGGTACGGTTGGCGATATCGAGTCTTTACCTTATATTGAGGCTGTACGACAGTTAAAATGGGAGATGGGAAGCGATGCTTTATTCATCCATCTTACACTTGTTCCTTATCTCTCGGCATCCGGTGAATTAAAAACCAAGCCAACACAGCATTCAGTAAAAGCATTACTGGAAAACGGAGTACAACCCGATGTTTTGGTGCTTAGGACCGAACATCCGCTCTCTCCGGGATTGAAAGAAAAAGTGGCCTTGTTTTGCAATGTAAATAAAGAGGCTGTCATTGAATCAATTGACGTCCACACAATTTACGAGGTTCCTATTAAGATGAAAGAGGAAAAACTCGACGAAATTGTTCTTAAAAAATTGGGACTTCCTTTGGGAGCACCTCCCGAACTTAAAGAATGGAATGATTTTCTTTACCGGTATAAAAATCCTAAAAGAGAGATTAAAGTAGCGCTTATTGGAAAATATGTTGAGCTTCATGATGCATACAAGTCCATTTCGGAAGCATTGATACATGCAGGTGCGACCAATGAATGCAGGGTAAACATCGAATGGATACACTCAGAAAGGATAACTGAGGAAAATATTGAAAGGAGATTAAAAGGATGTTCCGGAATAATCATAGCCCCCGGATTTGGACATCGCGGTATTGAAGGAAAAATCGTTGCGGCAAAATACGCCCGCCTCAATAAAATTCCTTTTTTCGGAATATGTCTTGGAATGCAGATTGCCGTGATTGAATTTGCCCGCAATGTTTTGAAAATGTGTGATGCCGATTCCACTGAAATGAATACGGAGACTAAATTTCCGGTTATAGACCTGATGGAAGAGCAAAAAGAAATTACGGACAAAGGAGGAACAATGCGTTTAGGAGCCTATACCTGTCATCTTAAAAAGGATACCAAAGCTTACGCAGCTTATGGCAAATCAAAGATAACAGAAAGACACAGACATCGTTACGAATTTAATGATGCCTATCTGAAGAAATTTGAAGAAGCAGGGATGAAAGCGACAGGAATCAACCCGGATACTAAACTGGTTGAAGTCATTGAAATTTCTGATCATCCATGGTTCGTTGGAGTTCAGTTCCATCCCGAATATAGCAGTACGGTTTTGCAGCCACATCCTTTATTTATTGCATTTATAAAATCAGTTCTCGATAATTCTTAATAAAAAAATACGATTATTACTATTTATGGATAAAAATACAATTACAGGCCTCGCACTTATTTTTGTGATCCTGGTCACTTTTAGTTATTTCAATAAACCATCAGAACGCGATATAGAGATAGCAAAACGACAAAGCGATTCAATCGTTCTTGTTGAAACACAAAATACACTTCAGGCAGAAGCAAAAGCTAAAGAAACTCAGGTTGCTCTTCAATCAAAACTTTCCAATCCCGCTTCAGACACCGCCGGAGGAAAAAGTGCTGAAAATGAACTTAAAAATCTTTACGGAGTATTTGCAGAAGCAGTAAAAGGAACCGAGCATTTCATCACAATAGAAAATAACCTGATGAAGGTGAAAGTTTCAAATAAAGGTGGAAAAATTTATTCTGTCGAACTGAAAAATTATAAGAGATTTAATGGTAAGCCGCTTATCCTTTTTGAAGGGGATAAAAATCGCTTTGGACTAAATTTCTTTTCACAAAACAAAAGCATTCAAACCGATCAGTTCTTTTTTATTCCTTCTGTCTCTGATACAATAATTTCTGTTTCAGGGCCTTCCATTTCTAAAGGTAAAGAAGGCCGTGAGAAGTTCAATAAACCCACAGATTCTTCCAAATCACTGGCGATGCGCCTGGATGCCGGGAATGGTGTCTCAGTCGAGTATGTCTATACCCTGAAGCACAACTCTTTTATGGTCGGTTTCGACATCAAGACTGCCGGACTGAAAAAGGTAATGGGAGCAAATTCGAATTATATCAATTTTGCGTGGACTCAGGAAATGCCTCGTCAGGAAAAGGTTTCCAAATTTGGAGAAGATAACTATGCAACCGCTTACTTCAAGTACTATAAGGATGAGGCAGATAAAATTGCCCCTACTAAATCGGAGTCAAAAGCACTGACAACCAAAGTTGAATGGGTTAGTTTCAAAACGCTTTTCTTTTCTTCGGCGCTTATAGCCGACAAAGCTTTCTTAAACGGACAGGTTAGCACCAAAATCAGAGGTGCCAAAGATACCCTGTATGTTTCGGATATGACCGCAGACTTAACAATTCCACTTGACAATTCGGGAAGTGAAACTTTTCCTGCCAGATTTTTCTTCGGGCCCAATCAGTATAATACGCTTAATCAGTATAATATAAAACTTGAAGACGAACTGGCACTTGGCTGGACCGTAATCGGATGGGTTAATAAATATATTATCATTCCCGCATTTGATTTTCTGAGGAGATATATCGGCAATTTTGGATTGATTATTTTGCTGTTGACCATCTATGTGAAGCTGATTATCGCACCTTTCACCTATAAATCTTATATTTCCCAGGCTAAAATGAGGTTGTTAAAGCCTGAGATAGAGGAGATTCAGAAGAAATTCGGAGAAGACAAAAAAATGGAGTCGCAACAGGCTGTAATGGCACTCTATAAAAGGGCAGGAGTTAACCCCATGGGCGGTTGCTTGCCAATGATCTTTCAGATGCCAATACTTGTGGCGATGTTTTATTTCTTTCCGATCTCCATTGAATTAAGGCAGCAAAGCTTCCTCTGGGCGCATGACCTCTCTTCCTTTGATTCAATCGTAACACTTCCGTGGGATATCCCCTGGTATGGAAGTCACGTGAGTCTTTTCTGCTTGCTGATGACCGTTACCAACATCCTTTATGTGAAATACAATAACGAGATGAGTGCAGCCGGAACGCAGCAAATGCCTGGCATGAAGACCATGATGTACATGATGCCGGTTATGTTCCTTTTCATCTTCAACAGCTATGCATCAGGATTGAGTTTGTACTATTTCTTGTCGTTGGTATTTACCTTTGTGCAGATGTGGATTTTCAAAAGACTGATTGATGAAGACGCGATCCACGCCCAATTGAAAGCCAAGCAAAAGATGCCGGTTACAAAATCAAAATTTCAGGAAAGGCTTGAGCAGATGTCTAAGCAAAAAAATATTCCTCAAAAGAAAAGATAAAAAAAATGCTCCGAAAAAGGAGCATTTTTTTTGTGGTAAACAATTTAATTAGTTTTGATGAAAATGCTTTTGTCGTTTGGTGATTCGATCAGGATAAAAACTATGATCCAAAGGAAGATTGCTTTCCTGGATTTGAACTTAACGACGGGACAATTGAAGGCGCTTTAAAAGCGGGTAGTAAGGCCTATCCTCCACGTTGGGCTCCTGTAGTACCTGAATTTCTGAGTTTATTTAAAAAGATGTTTGGGAAATAGGTTGGAAGAAGTTTATTACCTTCGTAAATATTTTTTTTAATGGAACCGAGAGATTTTATAAATAAGGCTGATGATTATATCGAGATTAATTTTAAGAAACTGGAAAAACTTCAAGGAACTTGATGTCAAACTTCAGGATAGAGTGATTATTGTAGGAGCCAATGCTTCGGGTAAATCAAATCTCCTGGATGTCTTCAGGTTTTTAAGAGATATTGCCAAGCCTGGTGGCGGTTTGCAAAAGGCTGTTACCGACAGAGGGGGCATAACCAAGCTACGTTCACTTGCTGCAAGAAAAAACCCCAACGTTGAAATTGAGGTACACTTATCTGAGTTTGGTTCGGATGAGGTGTTATGGAAGTATGGAATTGGGATAAAACAAGAATCAAGAGGTTATCGTTTACCTTATTTGTCGTATGAAAAAGTTTGGAAAGGAGACAAATTATTAGTTGATAGACCAGTAATTGATGACAATAAAGATATTGTTCGTTTGACACAGACTTACCTTGAACAAATAAATACGAATAAGGATTTTAGGGAAGTGGTAAAGTTTTTTGAAAACACTTTATATCTTCATCTTGTTCCACAACTATTAAAATATCCATCAGCTTTCACCGGGCCGGATTTACCTGGTGACCCTTTTGGAAAAGGGTTTTTAGAGCGGGTTGCCAAGGTAAATGAAAAAACGCGGAAGTCCTGGCTTCACAAAATTGAACTAGCATTGAAGCTTGCTGTTCCGCAACTTACCCATCTTGAATTTACAACCGAAAATGGGTATCCTCATATTGAAGCTATATATGAACATTGGCGTCCGGGCGCAGGCAAACAGAAAGAAGACCAGTTTAGTGATGGAACTTTGCGAATGATTGGATTACTATGGGCATTGCAGGAAGGTGATTCTCTATTGTTGCTTGAAGAACCGGAACTTTCATTGAATGGCGCTATAGTTTCAAAACTTGCTCCTTTAATTCATCGTTTACAAAAGCCAAGAAAACGACAGGTGATTATTTCAACGCATAGTTCTGACCTTTTAAGCGACAAGGGAATTTCCTTAAATGAAATAATAGTTCTTGAACCAGCATCTGAGGGAACTAAAGCTAGCGTTGCATCTGATATTGAAGATGTTAAAAATCTGCTCAGGGGAGGAATGACACCTGGATCAGCTATTCTTCCGCGCATTAAACCCAAAAACATAAATCAGCTCACACTAGAATTTTAGTATGAATCTAATACCACTAAACCTTGTATTTGAGGATCAAATAAGTGAATTCGTAATGGTTAAACTTGCTGAAGAGACGAATAAATATTTTATTGCAAATTCTTATTCAGAAGGCGGCTTCGGTTACATTAAAAAAAATATTGGTGGCTTTAATGAAGCTTCCAGAGGTTGTCCTTTTTTTGTTCTAACTGATTTAGATACAGTTAATTGTGCTCCTACCCTGAAAGAGGATTGGCTCAGAGGCTCGGAACATCCAAATTTAATTTTCAGAATTGCGGTTCGGGAGGTTGAAGCATGGCTATTGGCAGATATAGAAGGATTTTCGCAATTCACTGGGATATCAATAGTAAATTTTCGTGAAGACATTGAAGATATTGAAGATCCCAAAGCAGAACTTCTACGATTAGTAAAACGTTGCAGAATCCGAAAAATCAAGGAGGATATTTTACCTAAAAATGAATTTGCGGCAGTTGGTCCAAACTACAATGGCCGGTTAGGTGAATTTGTAGTCAAATATTGGAATATTAATCGTGCAATTGAGCGTTCTGACAGTCTGAGAAGAGCGATGTTTCATCTTTCAAGCTTTGATGTGGATTATAATTAAACTTGGATCTTAAGGCTCACTTTATACTCCGTTTGTGATTTTCATCTCAGCCATACATTCATTGCAAAGACATTCGTCGAACTGAGCAGCGATATCGTCCAGAATATTTTCAGGTATTTCAAGTTCAAGGCACGGACAGCGGATTGTTCCGGTGCAGATATGAACCTTACTGCAACGTGCACATTCTTTAGGTTCGTATTTTGAATACATGGTTGAAAATTTGACTAAATTATCAAAAAAACACTTCTGTGCGTATATTTTCAGGACTGATACCATTTTGCTCGAGTTCATCGGTCACTTCATGCACCATACCTGAGTTTCCGCAGATATAAAAGATCGAATCTTTCCTGATTCCCTTTTCCCTGAGATATTGGGTTACACGACCGGAGTAAGTTCCCCGCTTGTCACGTGAGGTGCAAAGCGTATAATGTTCAGGCGGGTAATCTGCGGAATTGTAGGCTTCTTCAATGTATTTTACCCCATGAATGACTTCATAATTAAGACCAGGATTCGACAGTATAATACTATGAAAAGGTGAAATGCCGGTTCCTGAAGCCACAAATGTGTAATGATTTATTTCACCGGGCTGCCAGTTTCTGAGTACAAAGAACCCAAACGGGCCTGTAATCTCGACTTTTGTCCCGATTTTCAGGTATTTCAGTTCTTTTGATATTTCACCATCCACTACCTCCTTGATAAGCAGATCGATATACGGGGCATCTTCGGGACTGTAAATTGAGTATTCCCTGGCTTTGTATTCACCAGGAATGTTCAAAACAAGGTATTGCCCTGCTTTAAACTGAAAATCATTTTTTTCAAGTCTTAAAACATAAGTTGATTGGGTCAAATTAATAATGCCCAATACCTTACTATATACTATTTTCTTCATTTAGTAACCTCTTACGCGTAAATATGTTTTTCGGCATGATAGGATGAACGAACCAGAGGACTGCTTTCGACCATGCTGAATCCTTTTTCAAGTGCAGCTTCACGGTATTTTATAAAAATTTCGGGTCGTACAAATTCAGTAATCTTAAGATGATGCGGCGATGGCTGAAGATATTGTCCGATGGTTAGCACTTTGCAACCGGCTTTTAATAAATCATCCATTGTTTCAAATACCTCGTCCTCTGTTTCACCTAATCCAACCATTATTCCTGACTTCGCCACAATCCCGGAAGCGGCAATAATCTCTATTACTCTCAGGCTCCTGTCATAGCGGGCAACATCCCTCACTTTAGGAGTAAGCCTCCTGACAGTTTCCATGTTATGTGAGATCACTTCCGGCCCTGCATCCACAACTTTCTGAATTAATTCCGGTTTTGAATAAAAATCGGGAATTAATGTTTCAATAGTGACTCCTGGATTAACTTCTTTAATGGTACGAATTGTCAGAGCCCAAAAATCTGCGCCCCCGTCGGCAAGATCGTCGCGGGTAACTGATGTAATTACACAGTGTTTTATCTTAAGAGCAAGAATAGTTTCTGCCAGCCGAAGTGGCTCTTCCATATCAACTTCATCCGGAATCATATTTTTTACATCACAAAACCTGCAGTTGCGTGTGCATTTTTCGCCTAAAATCATGAAACTTGCCGTCGAGGCACTCCAGCATTCTGATTTATTGGGACAGTTACCACTTACGCAGATCGTATTCAATTGCTGATTCGCTGCCAGATTTTTCAATGCGATATAATCTTTCCCGGATGGGAGCGGAGTCTTCATCCAATTTGGAAGCCGACGTATAGATGTGATCATAAGATATCTTAATGTAGCTATAATTGTTTTATATTATACTGATTATCAAAGGCTGCAGAACCCTGGCTTATAAAGCAAGAAATATTGCAAGAGCAAGTAATGCGTCGGTGAGCAATACGGTAACAATATTGGCACCGAGAGCGGGAATCAGTTTTTCGATGTTATTGTAATTTACAAGTGTTGTAGAGACAGCTTTAAAAGCAAATGGCAAAGAGAGCAATCCCAGAAAAAGCCAGTTTGATGAGATTCCGGTCAATGGAAGTGCGATAATGATGGCAAACGTGACAATTACTCCTGCAACGTATAAAAATGCAGCTTCTTTATAGCCTAACTTTATTACCAAATGTTTACGTCCTCCGGCTTTGTCGGCTTCAGCATCAGGAAACTGATTAAGAAAAAGGAGAAGGGCTGTTAAAATACCCGGAGGAATGGAGATCATGATCACTTCCAAAGGAAGCAATGACCCAAAAGACTGACCTGGTGTCGCTGTTAGCGCGATAAATGTGCCTAAGACAACCAGTGTTCCAAGTGTCAATCCGGAAAATAGTTCACCCAGCATTAGTTTTGTCAGTAAAGGAGTGTAAAAAACGATAGAAAATGCACCAATTACCATGATCGCAAAAATAGACCAATGTGCGGTTATTCCATAGTAAATTCCAATTAAACTGCTAAGTATAAGAGTCGCATAGGCAACGATAAGCACCGATTTTGGCTTGGTGAAGCCTGATTTCATCATACCGCTTCCGCCACTGAAAGGAGTTCTGACCGTATTTTTATCGATGCCTGTCTGATTGTCGGAATATTCGTTAAAAAGGTTAACAGATGCGTGCGAAAAAACTGCACCGGCAATTAATAGTGCTAAATCAAACCATTTAATAGCATGACCATCAGGTAAATACCTATATGATAAAGCAATCCCGATCAGTACAAGAAGTACAGCAAGGACTAAAAAATTGGCTCTTATCTGATTAAGCCAGATCACTGTTTTATTTGGATGTTGCATAAAATATTTAAATATTAAAATAAATTTTGGGTGATATTACATAATTATAAATGCTAAACAAAAGTATAATCAAGATGGTTCAAAATAAAATAGGATTCAGCTTTTTGGCGGTCGCGGGCAATGGCGAGCGTGAATCCTCCGCCACCTGATCCACATAGCTTTAGATAAAAATCACCACTGATTATTCCGTGTTTAAAATAATTCGTCATCCCGGCAGGAATCATTGCGCTAAAGTAAGTAAGCTGAAATTGCGAATACCTCATTATTAACGTCTCGAACGTTTCAAAATCGGAATTTAACAATGCTCTGATTGTTTTATTTATTAAAGGAATATATTCAATATCGATCTGTTCTTTAAAATCAGTCTGGTTATACTGTTCCATAAAAGCGCTGACCAAAATATCTGTCCTTCCCATTGAATGGGAATTAATTAGAAACAAAGTGTAATTGTCTAAAAAAGAAGAGAGATCAATAGCTGCATTAAAGGAATTAACGTTTTCTATCAGCAAAGGTTTATTCAAATATGAGATAAGCGGGTCGATACCGGAACTTAATCCATGAAAGAAAGATTCTATTAAAGCAAGATTTGTCCGGGTAAGGTTAAGCTCATTTTGAGCTTCAGGAGCAGCATATTTGTGATAAATTGAAGCAGTTAGCGCTCCTGAGCTGCCAAGTCCCGATCCTTCTGGAATTGAGGAATCAAAATACAATCCATTTTTAATATCGTTTTCAAAATAATCCAGATTCAGGAAGTGAAATCTCTTGTCATTACTTTTGAAAAACTGATTCAACTTTATAAGAACGGCATTCGATTCAATTTCTTTTTGCGATATTATACCGGATAATACTTCAGGAAACCTGAGCTGACCTGAAAAGCGGTGAAAAGGAACAGCAAGCGCCATCGAATTCAGGATTATGCCATATTCCCCAAACAGAATTATTTTAGCCGGATAAGTCATGCTAAGTTAAAATTTCAGGTGTAAGCAATTTCGGTCCGCTTCCGATTTTATCGTCAATCCATCTGCCATCTTCACAGAATTTGAGAAGTATATCATGAACAAAAGGAAGGATCATTTCACGTTGATCTTCAAAATAGATCAGGTGCACATTTGGACCGGCGTCTATTGTAAAAAACAGATCAAAACCTGTTTGAGTTCTGAACTTTCTGATCTCTTCAATGATGCTTATGGTCTGCGGTTTGAGCAATAATCCGTTTTGCGATGAGGTCATGAGTAAGGCATGAAGCGATAACGCCTCATTTTCAGCAATAGAGGCAATAGTTTGATAATCACTGCTGCGAATAGCTTCTGACATTTCTCGTATATGGTTGTTCGCCTGAACAATTCTTCCGTCATGGTACGGATGATCCGACATTAAAGCATGTCCGGAACTGCTCGATACCTTTTTCTCTTCAGAGCTGACAATCAGAATTATATCCATTAACTTATTCAGCCTGCTTCCTGCCGGTAGTGGAAACGGAGTGGCATATTCGTCTGATGATTGTGGCACTACGGGATTTTCTCCCCAGGTTACCACCCCTCCGAATACCGATCGGGAAGCACTGCCGGATCCCATACGGGAAATGAAGGATGCACGCCGAAAAAAATCAATTTCGGGAAGCTTTTTCTGGTTTACAAACTCCTCCATGCTTACAAGACAAAGAGCCATTGCACTCATAGACGATGCAGAAGAAGCTATTCCTGTCGAATGGGGGAAATTATTCTCACTATGAAAAAGAAGCTTGTAATCAGCTAAAATGGGCATTTCTGCCAGTAAACCATAGAGTAATTTTTCTGTCTTTCGTTCAAATCCGAGATGTTGCTCACTGTGAAAAAAATATTCAACACTTATCCTCTTATCAGGATACTGTTTTTTTTGAAAAGTCAGGCAAGTGGTGGTTACAGATTTTTCGAGCGTGAAACTTAAAGAGCAATTTTCCGGAAGCTGATGCGCTCTTTTACCCCAATATTTTACCAAGGCAATATTCGAAGGGGCACTCCAACATATTTTTTTTTGCTCTTCGCTCATTGTGTTATCGTCTTTCTAATTATTAAAATGTTGATTTAGTTTCCATCTGCCGACGGATAGAATTTTAAATTTTCATCGGAAACAATTTCATCATATCTGAATATTGTATTTAATCCATTACTAATGAAGTAATTGCGCACATATTCTTCAGAGGCAGTTGAAGCTGCCAAAATAAAATCACCTCCCCAGGCTCCCAGCGATTTCACAGAACCATCAAAATCCTTAAATTTCAGTACTTTAATGGGTATTTCTCCAATGATTTTTGCAATAATAGCTTCATGCTGTTCCATTAAAATTTGAAATAGATTCAAATGTTCAGCATTTTCCAATTGCAAAGTAATTTTGGTGATCATCTGAATATCCTCTTTGGTTATTTTTGAAAGCTTTAGCTTGCCGATGCTCTCTTTTGAATTTTGCATTTGGTTCAGATAAATAAAAAAGAGCTGCCTGTTGAATACCGGACTAAATTTTGCTTCGCGGTAATGAGGCTGATCGCCTTTTCGTTCAAAGATGATTGGAACAGAGGATCTTGCACAGGCAATATCATAACCGGATCCGGTAAAAATCAGATTATTAAGTTCAAATGGATCACAATCAGCCCAATAAGCTATATTGGAAATAAAAGAACTGCTTGAACCAACTCCCCAGTCAGGGTTGAAATTCATATTGGAAGTCGCTTGAAATATGTTATTTGACTCCAGAAAATGTGGATTCAGAACTTTGGCAGCTTTCAGGGTTTTTTGAAGTGTTTCAGACAGATCCACTCTGTTGGTATCCAATATCTGCAAGTCGGGGAGGAGCAGTGTGGTATAAAACCATAAATCATTGTTGATCATTGATTTCCACAATACAGAAGGCGTTCCGTCTATTTCGGAAACTGTCAGTTTTTGTCCGAACTGAAGTGGCAAGGCGAGCGAAAGTGCACCTTTAAGCACAACATATTCACCAGAAACCATTAATTTGGCATGTGATTTGAAAGATTTAGCGGGTTTCAGGCTCATAATTCATCCCTGATTTGTTGAATAAATTCTTCCACTGCAGCATAACTAACTTCATTTCCTTGAAAATGATTGCGTACAGCTTTGCGCTCTATTGCATTAACATTCAGCTGGTTGAGTATATTAGACAAGTGCATTTTCATGTGGCCGGCCTGAATTCCGGTAGTGATCAGTGATGCAATTGCAGCGAAATTACTGGCAAGTCCGGACGCTGCTGCGATCATCATTAACTTTTGGGCATCAGGATATTTTAAGATGGTCAATGCCCTCTTTACCACCGGATGAATTTGGGTAATACCTCCAACTGTCCCAATAGCCAGTGGAATTTCAAGTTCATATTTGAATGTTTTATCAGTAATCTGGAGTGATGTCAGCCCTTTATACCTGCCATCTCTGGAAGCATATGCATGAGCCGAAGCTGCGGTGGCTCGTATGTCATTGCCAGTCGCCTGAAGTACCGCATCAATACCGTTAAAAATCCCTTTGTTATGCGTCACAGCACGCGAAATATCGATATTCGCAATATCAACTGATTGTTTAAATCTGGTCATGAAATCATTGCAATTCAATTTGTTGTTCCATCCGGATATCATTTCAACCGGGCATTCAACCCAACAGCGAACTTTGCAGTCCGGGGTGTAATTTGAGAGGATAGCCATGATGATTTCAACTTTCGCGCCGGCACAATTCAGTTTATCAGAATCCTTCAATGCCGATGAAATTTTTTCAAGACAGCTATTGATGAAATTGGCACCCATCGCATCAGATGTTTCGAACGATACATCAATCTGATAATAATCCTGCAGCGATGAGGTCTGATCAACAAGTGAAATATCAGTAATTCCGCCACTTCTTTGTCTCATTTTATTCGTTATCGAATGAGTTGCACTGAGTAGTTGTACCTTTATTTCCGGAAATAAAGCTTTAATATTTTTCGGATTACCATTCCACGTGAAATGAACCTGACCTTTTTTAGTAGTTCCACAGATAGTGGTTTTAAAACCTCCTCTTTCGGCCCAGAATTTTGAAGCTTTTGATGCTGCAGCAATCACCGAACTCTCCTCTGTGGCAAACGGGACAATAAACAGCTCTCCATTGATCATCATATTGGTTACCAATCCCATGGGGACCGGAAAATTTCCAATATAATTTTCGATCATTTCGGAATACACCAATTGCTGATCCTCGTTCTGAGCATCGTAATCATAGAAGGCAGGAACTTCATCGGTGTTTAAATCAGAAAACTGCGAGATATAATCAAGCCTTTGCTTGCGATTAAATTTCGAAAAACCGGACAGGACAGACATATTATTCAGATCTTAATTTACCTTCTTTGGGATTTTCAGGGTAAGGTAACTTTTTGCCATCCGGAAGCCTTCTATCTGAGACGCGACGAAACGCTGCAATTCAGAATATTCTCCTTGACTATATTTCAGAAATACTGATGCCTGAGCATAAATGGCAGGAAGGATTGATTTTTCTGTCAGGTAAAACCCATCGAGGTAATTGGCTATTCCACCTGAGATGATCAATTGGTTACAAGTAAAGTTTTCCCCATTTATCCACATATTATTGATAAGATCGACCATTTCTTCAGCTGTGACACCAATATTTACAAATGGCTGGTGTAATTCATCTTTCCGGAATGAATTCCGCTGTATTTCAACTTTCGAAAAATTAGTTCCGCCAAAAGCGCCGAATTCGATTGCTGCAAGTGGCATTTTAAGTAATCGCCTGATACTCTGAGGTCCGAAGCCTTGTCCAACTTCCTTTACAATTAGCTGAAAATCAATCTTTTCTAAAAGTTTTTCGATTGTATCAACAGGCGCATGGAAAATTGTATTTCCCTCGGGCTGCACCCATTCCTGAAGAGGATTAACATGGATAATCAACCCATCCGCGTTTAGTCTGTCGATCAGGCGTCGCAGATCATCTGTTTTATGAAGTGCTATCATCTCTTCTATTTGGGCAATACCCAGATTGGCGAAGAGCGGATTCTCGTCACCAATAATCGAACGGACATTAAAATCATCGAAATAGGTGTCATCGTCGAGTAACATCCGACAGGAACCTAATCCCATTCCCATTCCAAATTCATTGCATGCTCTGGCCAGATTACGATTAATTGTTCCTGCCAAACGATGTCCTCCTGTCATACTTGAAACCCAAACCGGAACATTCAGTTTCTTGCCTGCAAAAGGAATTGGCTCCAAAGGGTTTAATGGAAATCCGGATATCATCGGTTCATAATAAAACCGTTTATCCGTCTCGAATACTGATGTTTGTGATTTTAAAGCCAGATGGATATGGTCAGACTTGCGCTCTGAATCAGCGAATAATGCATCATTTTTAAAATCGTCGGGTTGATTAAATATTTCCATATTATCAATAAATAGCACTATAAAATATGGCGTGAAATAACCATTTTCAAAATTTCTGAAGTTCCTTCACCGATCTGAAGAAGCCGTTGATCCCGGTAAAATCGTTCAATATGGTTTTCCCTCAGAAATCCGAAAGCTCCATGTACCTGAAGTGATTCATCGGCAACTTCACGGGCAATTTCTGAGCAGTAAAGCTTTGCCATCGCAGCCTGCTTGGCAAAAGGTAATCCGGCATCTTTCAACCGGCAAGTGTGATAAAGTGTATTACGGGCCATTTCAATCTTGGTAGCCATCTCTGCAAGTTTGAAGGATATTGCTTGAAAATCAGACAAGGATTTTCCAAATTGCTTCCGTCTTTGAGCGTAATTAACTGCCATTTCAAATGCACCCTGCGCCAGTCCCAATCCAATTGCGGCAATGGATAGCCTTCCCCCGTCAAGGGTCGAAAGCATAATTTTCATCCCTTCACCCCTGTTACCCAAAATATTGGATTCGGGAACAATACAATTTTGAAACCGGAGTTCTCCATTATCGACAGCACGCCACATTAATTTTCCTTTGATCGGAGCAGATGTATAACCGGGTGTTAACCGGTCAACCAAAATTGCTGACAATTCCTTTTTACCGTCTTTCAGATCAGTAATTGCCTGAAGCGTAATTCCGGATGCGATTGAGGAGGAGCAGTTTGTTATAAATCTCTTGGAACCATTGATTATCCAATTATTCTCCACCAGTTTCGCCTCTGTTTCAACTCCTTTGGCATCCGAACCGGCATTTTCTTCAGTAAGACCAAAAGCCCATAATTTTTCCCCTGTACACAATCCAGGTAAGTATTTCAATCGTTGCTCCTCGGTTCCAAATACAAAAATAGGATTAATCCCCAGTGAATTATGAGCTGCAACTGTCGCTGCAGGTGAGCTATCAACACGTGCAAGCTCTTCTACTGCAATGATGTATGACAAATAATCAAGACCTTGGCCACCAAATTCTTTTGGAAGCATAATTCCGAATAACCCCGCCTTTCCCATCTTAAAGGCTAATTCAACAGGGAACTCCTCTTTTTCGTCTTGCTCAATAGCGATAGGCTTAAGGATTGTTTCAGAAAATTCCCTGATTTTTGCTCGATATACCACGTATCGATCGTCCAATAATTCATTCATTTAATTAAATCCTCCAGAAATATGAGGGGCATTTGGTCTGTTACCTGTGCACCTACATTAATAACTACTGATTTTACTTTGGCATCCATGGGAGAAAGAATCCGATTCTCTGACTTCATCGCTTCAATCACCATTAACAGATCACCCTTCTTAATTACTTGATTTTCTTTTATTCTAATCTCCAATACTTTACCATGTAAAGGAGATTTGATCACTCCGTTTTTGAAATCGAAGCTTTTGTCAGAACCGGAATCGGTTTCCGGGTAATTTTTCAATAAACCGGAATGTGAAATACTATATTGAATATTCTCGCAACTAATCCATGTATTGCTTTGATTATCTGTGTGATATGATATTTCCTTGGTTGTGTTACCTATTTTTATCTGAAAGCTTTCTTTTGCTGCACTGATTATTTCAAACTGTACATTTATCCCATTTAACACAAATATAGAACATTCTTTACTTCTTAATTCATATCTAACATTATAACTTTCATTGGCTATTGTTAATTTGATCAGCGTATCGGTTAATCTCCAAAATCCCAACGTATTCCAATGATCCGTATCAAGTGAAACCTCCTTGCGATAATGACTTTTCCCGATTATTGCCGCGATCAAATAATTAATTTCTGATGAATTTAATTTGTTGGAGGAATAGGCGACTAATTCGTTGTGATTATTCTTGCAAAATTCAACTGAAATAATATTTTGCCGAAAATCCGTATGTGCGAGGATCTTTTCGAGGTATTTAGTATTTGTTGCAGGACCTATAATATTTAAGTTCCTGATTTTGTCCTGAAGTAAATTTATTGAGTCTTCCCGATTTTTTCCTGTGGCGATTAATTTCAGTAGAAGGGGATCAAACTGGTTCGTTATTTGATGATCAGGATTAATATCAGATTCTATTCTTAGGTTTGGACTCTCAGGCAAATTTACAGAAAGCAAAGGCTTTGACGATGGTGTGAAATTTTGGGCCGGATTTTCAGCATAAATCCTAAGTTCAACAGCATGTCCCTTTAGTGTCACCATCTCTTGCGTAATTGAAAGCGGGCATCCGGAAGAAATCTTCAATTGTTCACTGACAATATCAATACCCGTTACTTCTTCTGTAACCGCATGTTCCACCTGAATTCTCGGATTCATCTCCATAAAGAAAAAATTCCCGGATTCATCAATCAGAAACTCCACTGTTCCTGCTCCGGAATAATTTACTGCTCTTCCTATTTGAATGGAAGCACTCAGAATTTTATCACGAATTTCGGGAGTTAAAAATTGTGCTGGAGCTTCTTCAATAATTTTTTGATGATTGCGTTGTATAGAACATTCACGTTCATATAAGTGAATGATATTATTGAAGTTGTCACCTACTATCTGAACTTCTACATGACGTGCATTCCGAATGTATTGTTCGACAAATAAGGCTCCGTTTCCAAAATAATTCAAAGCAATACGCGCTGACTTTACAACCCCATGTTTTAAAGCTTCCAGGTTATCAACCAATTCCATTCCCTTACCTCCGCCGCCGTGAGAAGCTTTAATTAATACCGGATAATGCCATTCATTTGCATCCCGGTCAATAGATTGCAGATCGACCTCCCTGCTAAAAATTACTGGAATACCAAGGCTTTGAGCAAGCGATTTTGCAGCCAGCTTATTGCCCATTAACCTTAAAACCTCCGAAGATGGTCCGATAAAGATAAGATGATGGTCTTCGCACGCTTTTGCAAATTCAGGATTCTCAGAAAGAAATCCATATCCGGGATGGATAGCTTTACATCCGGTTGAAACAGCAATATTAATAATCTTGCTGATATTCAAAAATGTCGAATTTAAATCGCCGTCTCCAAGACACACTGATTCATCTGCAAATTTGACATAATCAGTCTCTGTTTCAGACATAGGGTACACTACAACCGTTCGGACAGATAATTTTTTGGCCGAACGGATTATTCTTAAGGCAATTTCACCCCTGTTAGCAATTAATATCTTATCCAGCAATACCATTAATCAATTGATTCGTTTTTTGCAATTCTCTCAAAACTTTCGAACTTTTGCTTGCCATTTTGGGTTTTTCTTTTCAAGAAAAGCCGTAAAACCCTCTTGCGCCTCCGTTGATACCCTGATTTTCGCAAATAAAGCCGGGATATGTTTCATCTCTTCTTCAATCGGTTGAAGAATCAATCGGTTGATTAATTTTTTGGACGCAAACAGAGCTTGTTTGCCGTTTGACATTATTACATCAATCAACTCATTTAAGTACAATTCCATTTTATCAAAATCATTAAACGATTGATTAATAAGCCCATATCTGACAGCTTCTTCTCCATTAAAATTTTTTGCCGTAAAAATAAGTTCCTTCAAATCAGTGGACCTGATCTTCTGAAGCAAATAAGGGGTTATCGTGGCTGCAGCCATTCCGATACGTGTTTCACTCAACGAAAACCTCGAATTATCAGTGCAATAGGCGAGATCACAAACGGCAATTAATCCGACACCTCCGCCAAATATATTACCATGTGCTTCCGCTATTACTATTTTACTGCTGTTGAAGATCGTTTTAAACAGGCCGGAAAGGGCTTCACTTTCTTCAAGATTCCCTTGCGCCGAAAGTGTAAATGATTTTTTCATCCATTGAAGATCAGCCCCTGCACAAAATGATTTCCCCTGACCGCGTATAACGACCAATCTGACATTCCCATCTTCTTCTATTTCGGTAAAAAAAGAGGATATCTCAGTTATCATTGTGTTATTGATCGCATTATGGACATCCGGCCGTGCAAGCGACAAAGTTGCCACACCGTCTGTGACAGTTGCTAATATGGTTGTAAAATCTTTCAATTGTTTACATTCTATAAATGCCATTCTTGGGTGGTGCTGTTTTTTTGTTTGATGTTATCGAAAGTGCCAATCCTACAATTGATCGGGTATCAACCGGATCGATAATACCGTCGTCCCAAAGCCTTGAAGTACTGTAATAAGCCGAACTTTCCTCATCAAATCTGCTGATAAGATCATTATTCTGATTGTTGTCAGATTCTTTAATCGAATTCAGAACCTGCTGAGCCTGTGATCCGCCCATAACCCCAATCTTTGCATTCGGCCACATAAACAGAAAATCAGGGTCGTACGCTCTTCCTGCCATCGCATAATTGCCTGCCCCAAACGATCCGCCTATGATGACAGTTATTTTTGGAACTACCGATGTCGCTACTGCATGAATTAACTTGGCTCCATTACGTGCAATTCCTTCGTGTTCATATTTCTTGCCAACAATAAAGCCAGAGATATTCTGTAAAAAAAGGAGCGGTATTTTTCTGAAATTGCAAATTTCGATAAAATGAGCGCCTTTTAAGGAAGCCTCAGAAGTCAGAAATCCATTATTGGCAACAATTCCAACCGGAAATCCCATAATTCTGCAATAACCGGTTATGATAGTTGTTCCGTAATTTTGTTTGAACTCTTCAAATTTGCTCCCATCAACAATTCTGGCTATAATTTCATAAATATCGACCTGTTTTTTTAGATTAACAGGAGCTAAACCATATATTTCAGTTGGATTATATGCCGGTTGTTCAATTGGAGAAAGATTAATGTGCTGCGCTTCGTGCTGAGGAATTAATTCGAATATATTTCTGCAGATTCTGATCGCATCTATTTCATTATCTGCCAGATGATCAGCGACGCCCGAAATGCCGGTATGAACGAATGCTCCGCCTAATTCTTCAGCAGTAACCTCTTCGCCTGTCGCGGCTTTTACCAGAGGTGGACCGCCAATGAAAATAGTACCCTGATTTTTAACAATAATAGTTTCATCGCTCATTGCAGGCACATAAGCACCACCGGCAGTGCATGATCCCATTACAATCGATATCTGAGGAATTCCGGCAGCTGACATCTGCGACTGGTTGTAAAAAATTCGTCCAAAACCATCATGATCGGGAAATATACGGGATTGTTCCGGTAAAAATATTCCGCCGGAATCGACCAGATAAATACATGGCAGATGGTTCTTAAGGGCGATTTCCTGACCTCGTAAATGTTTTTTGACCGTCTCGTGAATATAAGTACCCCCTTTTACGGTTGCATCATTGGCAATGATCATGCATAATTTACCTTGAACCTTCCCAATCCCGGTAATAATCCCTGCCGATGGGAACTTATCTTCGTATTGTCCGTATGCTGCCAATACAGAAAGTTCAAGAAAAGGGGTATTTCCATCGGTTAATAAATCTATTCTGCTTCTGGCATCAAATTTTCCGCGCGACCGGTGTCTGACAAAACTCAAATCTTCATCACGTCTGACTACACTATTCATTTTTAAATGATAAGTGTCCATCAGCTGCGAAAAGATTTGAACTTTTTCCATGAACTGACCTTCTGAGGGAATAATATTTGATTTTATCTGTTTCAATTTCAAGCTTTAATTAATCGTAAAGTCCCGGATATTTAAGGGGATTAGCCTTGTTCATAATTTCGTAGACTGCCTCAAAAATTGTTTCAGTATTTGGTTTCGAAAAATATTCGCCATCAGTACCATAGGCGCCTCTATGGGCTTTAGCCGATAATGTTCTGGGAGGCGAATTAAGGAAATGAAATGCTTTTTGTTCTTCAAGCACCTTTTGCATCATATATGCAGTGCCACCGCCCGGCACATCTTCGTCTACAAACAGTACTTTATTGGTTTTCTGAATTGACCGGGTAATGATATGATTTGTATCGAAAGGCACAAGTGTCTGTATATCTATTAGTTCTACTGATATTCCAAGTGATTTTAATTTATTTACAGCACTGTGGGCTATAGTAACATTCCAGCCATAGGTAACGAGGGTAACATCTGTTCCTTCCGCCAAAATTTCAGGGATACCTAACGGAACTGCGAACTCTCCCGGATTTTCAGGGATCATTTCATGAATATAATACCCTTTCAGCGGTTCAATTACCAAAGCCGGATTGTGTCCTTTTAACAAGGTATTATAAAACCCAGCAGCCTGTGTCATATTACGCGGAACACAAATATTGATACCA
Organism: Mariniphaga sp.; assembly: GCA_037133495.1. Classification (GTDB taxonomy): domain Bacteria; phylum Bacteroidota; class Bacteroidia; order Bacteroidales; family Prolixibacteraceae; genus JAAFHB01. The sequence goes on from JBAXOA010000004.1 coordinate 32,122, forward strand.
CCTAGCGAACCAAGTAACATGCCCATCGGAGAACCCGAATGCCACATTCCCTGCAGCTGGTGACCTCTGGTCCGGATTATCAACGGAGCAATTTGCTGTCCGCTGGTCCGGTAATAAAGTGTCGCGAGATCGTCGGAAATAGTTGAAAGAGCATAAATCAGGTAATCGAGGTACTGAATTTCGGCAATAGGCTTAAACCCTCTGAGCGCCAATCCAATCCCCTGGCCAATAATCGTTGTTTCTCTGATTCCTGTGTCAAATACCCGATGTGTACCAAATTTTTCCTGCATTCCTTTCATTCCCTGATTCACATCGCCTAGCCGTCCTGTATCTTCGCCAAAAGTGATCAGTAAAGGATATTTATCAAACAGAAGATCGAAATTGAGATTAAGAATCTCGTGAGCCGGAGCCAATTTAGAGTCGGAGTTATAAACCGGCTTTACATCATTTCCTGAATCATAATTATTGTCTTCGTGAAAAAGATGCGTATTGTACTTGTCTTTCCCCTTTTTTTCAATTTTTGTAACCCAATTCAACAGGTTATTTCTGCTCTTTTGAAAAGACGGATTACCACGAAGTAATCTTAGTTGTTTTTTAGCAAATGCCAGCAATTTTTTGCGGGTTGGAAATGGAGCAGTAAGAATGTCTTCCAGACCCTCTGCAAAAACTTCAGGAGCTGAGGTATTTTCTTCATATATTGCTGCTATTAAGCCACTTAATTCTTTTATTTCGTCCGCAAAACTTTGAAAAAATATCTGCCAGGCATGGTCTTTTGCCAACCGGGCCCGAAGTGTCGCCCTATGCTCAATTGAAACGATTGTTTTTTTATCTGTTATTTTTTCCTCCAGTATCCATTCTCTGAATTTCAAAATCGGATCATGCATTTTCTCCCATAACAGACGCTCATCACTTTTGTAACGCTCGTGCGATCCGGATGAAGAATGCCCCAAAGGCTGGGTTAATTCGTTAATATGAAATATAACAGGGATATGATTCTCGCGGCAAATTTTGATCCCATTTTCGAATGTTTGAACCAAGGACAGGTAATCATGACCCGGACAAACGAAGATTTTACACCCGGCATCATTTTCATTGGCTTCAAAGCCTTGAAGCGCTTTGGATATGCTTCCTTTTGCTGTCTGCAGATCAACCGGAACACTTATTCCATAGCCGTCGTCCCAAATTGCGACAGCCATTGGTACCTGCAGAACACAAGCGGCATTAATAGTTTCGAAAAACATCCCTTCAGAAGTGCTCGACTCACCAATTGTTCCAAATGCTACTTCATTACCGGTAATGGAATTTTTTGTGTATTTTTTTAATTCAGGATTATCCCTAACCAATTTTGACGCCTGAGCCAATCCTAAAAGACGAGGCATCTGACCTGCAGTAGGGGAGATATCGGACGATGAATTTTTTTGCTCCAACAGGTTATCAAATCCGCTCTCAATATCAAAATTCCGGGTTGCATGATGATTATTGAAATTGCGCCCTACTGCTGATGGGTTATTTTCGATATCGGTATCCCCATATATCTGAGCGAAAAACTCTTCAGGATTGAGTAATCCTGTGGCTAACATAAAAGTTTGGTCTCTGTAATAACCTGATCGCCAGTCGCCATTCTTAAAGCACTTGGCATAAGCAACTTGTGCCAGCTCTTTTCCATCCCCGAAAATACCAAAATGGGCACGACCCGCATGAACCTCCTTGCGACCTAAAATACTTAATTGCCGGCTTAAAAATACGGTATAATAATCGCTGAGAACAACGTCTTTTTCAATATGCAATAATTCAGGCAGGCCAGATTCTTTCAAATGCATTCTCAAATATTGAAAATTAATTTCAGGTTATTTTTATCTGTAAAAACATCAATATGTCTTTTACAGATAACTAACGATTATTTGAGCTTTAAGTTTAAAAAAACAAAATAATATTATTCTTAATGCATTTTTATTCGGGTTCAATCTCGTTTTCAATCTCGTTTTCAAAATCATTTTGGAGTGAAACCATCTTGATTGCAGTAATGGCGGCTTCGTCTCCTTTATTACCTAACTTACCTCCAGCTCTGTCAAGCGCCTGTTGTTGATTTTCAGTAGTCAACACACCAAATATCACGGGGAGATTGTATTTTATGTTCAGGTCTGTGGCTCCTTTGGCTACTCCCTGACAGATAAAATCGAAATGACGGGTTTCACCTTGAATCACGCAGCCTAAAAGTATAATAGCCTCCACATCTGTATATTCTGCAAAAAATTGTCCGCCAATAGTCAATTCAAAACTGCCAGGAACGTGCTTAACAATAATATTTTCATCCAGAACACCATGTTTTTTAAGTGTTTCGACAGCACCACATGCTAACGCCCCCGTAACTTCATAATTCCATTCCGAAACTACGATTCCGAATTTCATCTCTTTTCCATCCGGAACTGTATTTAAATCATATTCTGAAAGATTCTTTGTTGCCATAATATCTAAATTTTCGACAAAACTAGTAAGAAAAACGGGTGAAACTGACTGCTGGTTAAAATATTTTGAACAGTACCCTCTGTAAGTTTGCCTGTACGCTGATCTGTTTTTAAAACAATCGCCACCTCAGTTCCAGGATTGATATTATTTCTGTTTCTGCCGTCCATAAAATATGTATGCTTAAAGTGTAATAACTATTTTATCATATTACACAAAAATATGAGAAAATAAATAGATTACTTTGCACGATAATTAATTATTAGTCATGCAGAAAATGCGCCTACTGTTTATTTTAGTACTTCTGATTTTACCGCACTCCATTTATTCACAGAATACTATTTCTTCTATCCCTTCATCTGATACTGTCCATGTTAAATCCATACAGCTTAAAACACTGCCAGGCAATACTTTTCGTTCTCAATGGATTAAAGGAGCCATCCTTCCGGCTGGTCTTATCCTTGCCGGAGCGATCACTTTAATGCCTGATTCTCACACTTTATTAAGCAAATACACGATTCACGAAAAAGTGAAGAGTTTGTTTCCTGATTTTCACTCTTCGTTGGATAATTATATGCAATATGCTCCTCTTGCTGCTGTATTTGCCTTAAAAGCGGCCGGAGTAAAGAGCCGAAGCGATTTTGTAAATCAGGCTGTGATTACAGCAAAGGCTGAACTGCTGATGACTGTTATTGTTCAGGGAATGAAAAGAACGATTTCCAGTGAGCGCCCATCGGGATCAGGAATGAATTCGATGCCTTCCGGTCATACAGCCCAGGCATTTGTTTCTGCCACAATTCTTGATATGGAATACCGGGATACATCTCCCTGGATAAGTGTGGGTGGGTATGCTGTTGCAACGACAACTGCCATATACCGGATGGCTAACAATCAGCATTGGATTTCTGACGTTTTGATCGGCGCCGGAATTGGTATTTTTTCGACCAAAATTGTGTATTACACACATCGTTATCATTGGGGCGGGAAAAAAAATATGATAATTCTTCCAACGATTTATAAAAACGGTGGAGGAGTCTCCTTTGCAATGATACTTTAAATTTACAACTTTCATTTAAAGCAATAGGCACCCGGAATAATGCCTGTTTTAAAACTGTCAATTTTAGCTCCTTGTGCTGAATAACGGTAAATAACGCCTCTTTGAAGGTAATCAATTGCATCGCTCAGATAAAGCTCAGAGGTTTGGGGATCAATGGCAAGACTGTAATAAAGATGGTTCCCCGTTGCTAAAAAAGGATGATCACCCAAGGTTGGTTGGTTGACTCCGAGCTTCCACACTCCATTATTGATAAATAATAATGAATCTCCCGTCCCATTGATCGCCAGACGCGAAGGCTTAGCATCAGCAGTTAGTGAAAAGGTCCTTTCAATTGTCCGCGTTGCAGGGTTAATTTTCTGAAGTAAGGGATTACGCGCAGTTGCTCCGGTTTTTGTCCACCCTCCATCGCAAAGTGTCCATATTTTATTATACTTGTCAAGCACCAGGCCTCCGGGTTGTTTACCTGTTTTTATCTCAGCAACTACTGCATCTGTACGAGAATCAATCACTAATACGGTTTCGTCAAATGACCAGCAACTGACAAATACAAAGTCGTTCCATTGTACCATTTGCTCAGTTGAAGAATGTCCGGATGTAGAAATTACACCTGTAATTTGAAGGGTTTTTGGATTTACAATTGTAATTTTTTCGGCATAAAGATCAGTTATATAAGCCTTTTCATTATTCACAAAATGAATATATCTTGGAGATGTCAGACCTGTAATCTTACCGGTGTATTTCCCGTTTAAAGTATTAATGATATATACCTTCCCGGAGTTATTGATTACGATGTAACCAAGATTATCGCGTATAACCATTGACTGTGCCACATCTCCAAGAGGGAGTCCGTTTGTATTGTAGAAGAGGTCATTTTGTACCTTGTGCGTTGCCGGATCATAAAATGAAAGCGATGAGTTACCATACATAAAATTCCCTTCATTAACAATAAACACACCTTTAGGAAACAAAGCTTCGGTTTGATGACTTTTGATCCAGGCATCATCCTTCATACATCCTGAGACACAAAAAACGGACAGCACCAAAAGAGCAATATATGAGTTCCTTATTTTCATTTTTAGAAATCGTAGCGAATAAGAAAAGAATAATTCCTAAGAGGCATAGGGTGCTGCAAGACAGTACGATACACTTCATTAAAAAGATTGAATATTTTCAATTCAACACCAAATTTATCGTTTTTTAAATTGATTTCCTTTCCCAAATGAATGTTATTCATAAAATAAGGATAGAGTACATCTGGTTTTGAAGTCTTGTCGTTACTTGAAGTGGTGAAGCGTTCGCTGTAGTAACTCCATTGCCACGTGAAATGGTATCCCAGCCGGGAGAGGTTAAACAGGAAATTGGCAGAATGCTGCGGAATATAAGGGAGCTGTTTGCCAATCGATTCATCTGCCCAGTTTCGCGGATTATCCCTGTTTATTGACCGGGTGTATGCGTAATTACCATTAAAATGGTATTCAAAAGCGCAGACTTTCCCGGTTATTCCGGCGTTTAATTCAGCACCACTTGAATTTACTCTGTTCATATTGTAAGGTTCCCAATATCCTTGAGGAGTAGGTAACCAGATGATCCAGTTGTTGATCCGCGAATAGTATCCGTTAATCGATATGTGAAGTGAACTTTTTCCGGTAATTTTTGAATATCCGCTGCCAATGTCAGCTTGTAATCCCTCTTCAGGTTTTAGTTGCGGGTTACCTCCCGGAATATAATACAAATCGTTGAGCGTTGGCTGGTGATAGTTTCTGGCCAGATTACCCTTTAAAAAATATCCTTTATCGTGAAGGGGACGATACTCGAGTCCTCCCGATGGAATTAGAGGTGCAGAAATACCTCCAATAAAGTCTTCTCTTACCAAAAGATTAGCCGATAACTTGTCACTAAAAATTTCGCTGAGCATCAGGGAAACGGAATGATCACGGCGACGCCTGTCATAACTTTGCGATTCACCGCCCGGTGGAGAATTGGCAGAGTAAACGTTGTTAATATCCGCATTCGCACTCGCAGTCAAAGAGAGTTTATTTGAAAATTGATAATCATAATTTGCTCTTAACAAATAAGATGCAGACCTTGAATGAGCATCGGTAGCAATAAGGTCTTCGGCTCCCAAAACTTTCGTCTTCAACTGGTAGGACAAGAACTGAATATTCGCTCCTGCCGAAAAGCTTAGCGTTCCTCCGTCACCATAATGCTTCCATTCGACAACTGGCCGGTGAGCATTGTCGGTTTGCCGGTTAATATTTGTATTGTTGCCGGTTTCATTTGAAAGTAATCTGGGAAGACTTCGGTCGTTGTGCTGGTACCAATACCTAAGGGTAATAAAACTCTTTTGGACAGGATGGAAATAAAACTCCTGCAAAAGTCCATAATTCTCATATTTTGCATTTTCATTGCGCTGAGTAGGGTAGAGGTAGTTACCGTTTTTGGGGTCAATATCCGCAACAAACTTATTCACAAATTGATAGTCATTATCGGAATAGTTATAAAAAGCCCTTGTCTGAGACTGCATTTTTTTATTTCCGCTGTTTACCTGAAAAAATTCATCTTTTGTTCCATAACTTCCGATACCGGTAAGTACCCTGCCTGAAAATTTATTCAGCCAATCGGTATTATTATCAAGCTTAACGATTCCGCCAAGTGCACCACTTCGTTCTGATAAAGAGCCTGAACCATGAAGCAAGCTGACATTGTCGGTAAAATAAACAGGTATTGTTGAGAAATCAACCATTCCGAGCATGGGTGAATTAAGACTGATCCCATTCCATAACACTTGGGTATGCGAAGGGGCGGTGCCGCGAAAAGATGCTGTCGCCATCGCACCGCGGCCATATTCTTTTATGAACAGTGGAGTATTCAGAGCCATTAAGTCCGACAAGCTGAATGTCAGCGCCTTAATCAGGGCAATTGAATCAATTCTGGTGATGGTTTTCCCTGCTTCCTCTTTTATTATTTTATTTGCACGGACTTCAATTGTTTTAATTTTCAGCGTATCCGAAAGTTGCTGCGCAGCAACAAATTCATTTGAAAAAAGGGTTACAACCGGAATACAAAGAAATTTAAGATATTTAAATTTCGAATAAAATGATCCGGAGAGTCTTTTAATCATTTAAGTTTTGTGAAATCAATTGGCTGAATATTCAATTATAGATAGGTCAACAGCCCCGCTAACTTCAGTTGAGATTTCATTAAGCCATCCTGCAACCTGAAATACCCCGCTCTGCACCTTAATAAAGGTGAATCCCGCAAGGTTAACCGGATTACCGGCTTTATCAACCGCGTTTGAAATGTCAAATGCATTGGCTTTCAGTGAATTAATATAGTCGCCATTATTGTAACATTCAGCATATCCCGATGTAAAAATACCTGTGCGAACGATCCAGTTTTCGATGCCGGTTTGGGTTGAGTTATTTTTATAGGCATCAGGCAATTTGCTTCCGGAAAAGACCATTTCCATTTTATTGCCATACCCAATCCACCACCATGACGATGAATCGAAAACTGGCTTAAGTTCGCCATTGCCTCCCTTATTATCTTTCCAGGTTACATTTCCATTAGCCAAAGGTTTATAGTAAGTAACCTCATAATTGTGAATTGTTTCCGGATTATTGTATTCACTTCCTTTAATTTCAGCCCAATCGCCGTCATTTGGTATTCCATCATTGTTGCTGTCACTCATAATATATACAATCCCGGGTTCAGATCCGGCACCAGGTTGGGTGAATATGGCAAAATCAGCACCAGCAATATTTTTTATCGTGTGGTCAAAACCGGCGATGATGTAACCACCCCAACCTCCCAATGAGGTATATTGCTTGGAGCCAATCCAGGGCTGGCCGATGAAATCCTGAGCTTTGCAGTCGGATGGAATCAACGAGGCATGTTGTCCCGGTCCATATCTGTAATCAAAAACTGTGGTAATATAAGGTGACAGATTCGAAAAAGCAGAAATCTGAATTGTTTTATTATCACTCCCTACGTCATTTGACACTTTAAGCTGAAGTGTATAACTCCCTATTTTTAATGGAGTAAACAGAAATATTTTTTCCGTAGATACAATTTCGCCATTTATTTTCCAGGTATAGGTAGAATTTCCGCTATTGGAAACTGCAGGATTTAACGGAAGCGACTTTCCCATTTCAATTTTAAATCCATCGGAAGGAACCGACATTGAAATCATAGGTCCTGTGAGCTCACCAGACTTACTGCATGAACTGAACAAGGCAAGACCAGCAAAAAAAAAGGTAATATACCAGAATTTTGTTGTCAACATACTTAAAATCAATTTAATTGTCAAATATTAATTGATTTTAAGCTCATCGGAAGACTTGCAGAATGGAGAATGGCCACCTGAACACTTTTATCCCGAAAGCTTAAACCTTGAATGGCTGGTCTTCTGACTTATCCCGATTTCTGGCTACCTTCCCATCTCTTTGAAAAGAAACAGTGGCTATTAGCCGGAAACATACTATTCCGCAGAAGCGGAATCGGGTTTTACAGCAGCGGGTACTGTCCCGGATTCACACCGGATTCCCAAATTAAGCCCTATGGGCACCAATTCACCACAAAAATAAGAAATTAGTTGCGCTCGTCAAATAAAATCAGGATTGTTTTTTAACAAGGGTTGAAAAATCGAAAATTACCATTATTTGAAGGTAATTTTTTGCGGAATAATCACTTAATTCAAAATCTGTATCATTTACACATCCTATTTGAAATGCCGTATTTTCATTTATTTTATAACCGGCACCTGCGTAAAACCGGTTCTTTGTTATGATTGGATTATGCTGGGCGAAAAAAAGTTCATCACCTGTTGACAGATAGATACTGCCTTGAACCATTTCGGATTTGTTTACAGGACAAATTATTCCAAGCCGGCATTTCAGACCATTTTTATAGTTGTCTGGAAAAAAGCGTTGTTCAAGGCGGAGCCGATGTTCAAAATTAAGCCGTTTAATGACATATTTATAATTCAACTCAAGCCAGGTTCTGAATTCTTTTTGTTGAAGAGGCAGCTGAAAAAGTTCACCCGTTTGGTAGGTGCGATAAATCCCAGAGCCGATTAAACCATAAAAGTTGTTGGCGAAAGCATACGAAACGCCGGCTTTAATTTCATAATAATCATATTTCAAAGAATAATTGCTGCTTCTAAAATGAATTTCATTGATTGTGGATATTTTAGAAGTAATCTTTCCTTTAACTATCAAAGTGCTCCAATTTCCTAAAAGGTGATCTGATTGTGCCCGGGAAAAACTGTAAATACTAATCAAACAAATAGTTGTGAGGATAATTATAAATATCCGTCTCGATGAATCCATATATGCTCCGTATTTTGCAAACATAGTACTTAATTTTGTGATGTTAAGTACTCATCATTTTAAAAAATATTCTACCTTTAGTTGAATTGAAAATTGCAGATTTTATTTTTTTATAATATTGATATATAAGTAAATGGGTGCAAATGATACAAATAAATTAGGCGGGTTGGAACCTGCTTCGGTTTGGAGTTATTTCGAAGCGGTTTGTCAGATTCCACGTCCGTCAAAGCGTGAAGAGAAAATAATCCAATTTTTAACGGACTTTGCTCATCTTCACAATTTTAATATTAAAACAGATTTCGCAGGTAATGTATTGATTTCCAAACCTGCATCAAAAGGCTTGGAAAATGTACGTACTTTGGTATTGCAATCGCATCTCGACATGGTTTGTGAAAAAAATTCGGAGACTATTCATAATTTTGATACAGATCCTATCAAACCGTATATTGATGGTGAGTGGGTAACTGCCGAGGGAACTACGCTTGGGGCAGATTGTGGAATTGGGATTGCTGCTCAGATGGCCGTTTTAACATCGGAGGATCTCAAACATGGACCGATCGAATGTTTGTTTACTGTTGATGAGGAGACCGGCCTTACTGGGGCTAATGCGCTTGAACCTGGCTTTTTTAGTGGGAAAGGGCTTATTAATCTGGATTCGGAGGATGAAGGTGAACTTTTCATAGGTTGTGCCGGAGGCATTGACACATTAGCAACTATTCATTATAAAGATGTTGCGACTCCAAAGGGCATGTTTCCCATAAAAATTAAAGTAAGCGGTCTTTTAGGTGGCCATTCAGGAGATGACATCAATAAAAACAGGGGAAATGCCATAAAAGTATTAAATCGCTTCCTTTGGCAGATCATCCAAAAATATGAGATTCACATTTCTGAATTTAACGGGGGAAATCTCAGAAATGCGATTGCCCGCGAGGCTTTTGCAGTACTTCTTGTTCCGGGTTCAAAAAAAGAAAATGTGACGATCGAATTCAATATTTTCAGATCAATGATTGAGGAAGAGATGCTTATCAATGAACCCTCAATTAAATTGTCCCTGGAAAGTACCGGGCAGCCTGGGCGGGTTATTGATGAATCAAGTCAGAAACAACTGATTCAAGCTTTATATGCTTGCCCCCACGGTGTTTTAACCATGAGTACCCGTATGCCGGGCCTTGTCGAAACATCAACAAACCTTGCATCAGTAAAGCTAAAACCAGGAAATCTGATTGAAATCACTACAAGTCAGCGAAGTGATCTGGAAAGTGGAAAACTGGATGCTTCAAATATGGTTTCATCTGTGTTTCAGTTGATTAATGCAGATATTCGGCATGGGGAAGGATACCCTGGCTGGACTCCAAATCCCTCTTCTGAGTTATTAAATATCACCCGATTGGCCTATATTAAACTTTTCAAAGTTGAGCCAGTTGTCCGTTCAATACATGCAGGACTTGAATGCGGATTATTCCTCGAGAAATTTCCTGGTCTCGACATGATTTCTTTTGGCCCTACAATGCGAGGGGTTCATTCACCTGATGAAAAAATTAATATTGCGTCTGTCGAAAAATTCTGGCGATTGCTCATTGAGGTAATTGCTGACTATTCATAAATTTTGAATAATTCGTCGTAAATAAGCTTGTTGTTTTAATTTTTTATTTTTGTTGTGCAATGAGTGAATTTATAAATTAGTTTATTTGTAATAGTATTAAAGATCTGAATTGCATCTTTGAAATACCAATAACTCAGACTTTACAAACACGAATGAAGATTGCACAATTGTGCCTTCAGGCTATTAAAAAAACAAATTATCTTCTGATGAAGTATACTCAATTAAGGATTTTATTCTTTTCAATTAAAAAACGGAATTCATGCTCTAAGTGTGTGGCGATTATTCTTTTGGCTTATGCATTCTTCTCTTGCTCATCGATAAAAAATATTGAAATTGAATTGGCTGTTACACCGCTTTATCCAATCGAGGACAATATTCAGAGCATAGGTGTCCTTAACAGAAGTATGAATATGCAATTTTCAAATTTGAAGTCTGATTCTATTGAAAGGATTTTAATAAAGAAAAAGATGGTTCTCGACACAGTTTTTCAGGATAGTATAGTTGCCGATACAGTTATACAGGTTGCGGCCAAAGCACTTTACGAGTCCGGAAGGTTTGATGTGGTAATACCCAAGGTCCGAAATATCGCCCGCCCTAACAATGAAAAAATAAGCAGCCCATTGAATTTAGGTTTTATAAAAAATATTTGCAGCGATTTTAATGTTGATGCGGTATTGATACTCGAAAGTTTTGAGGAACATATTAATACCCAATACTATTATAATAATTATGAATATGCTGGTGGTACCAGCGAGTTTAATTCAACTACAGATATTGATTTTATTTCTGAATGGCGGCTTTATCGCCCTGATGAACAAAAGCCAGCAATTCGATTTCAGGTTGCAGACACTATTTTTTGGAAGGCAAACAGTGAATCTTTAACGGATTTGTATTCTCAAATGCCGAAAACAAAAGAAGCTTTGATAAGTGGCGGAATTGCAGCAGGTATACAAATGGCTGCTTATATAAGTCCCGGCTGGGTCAGTCAGACAAGGCACTATTTTTTAACGGGAGTTAAAGAAATCGATACTGCAGTATCCCTTATAAAAGAGAACAAATGGGTGGAAGCTGCAGCCATTTGGGCTAAATATGCAACGGTGAATTCAACTCTGGTGAGAAGCAAAGTTGAATTTAATCTGGCTCTTGCTTCAGAGATGAATGGAGATCCAAACCTCGCCATCGAATGGGGCTTAAAATCTTTTAAAACCAGGTATTCCAAAACAGCTGAGATCTACCTAAAAACACTGGATTCTGTTCGAAAAGCAAAACAAAAGGAGTTAAAACAGCGTTATTAAGTAAATTTCTCTAATTATGAATATGTTAAATAAATATACGGGCATCATTTTTGCCTCGCTGGTATTTTCCTCGTGTATTACAACTGTTAGTGTTCCAATTGACCAGCTGGAACCCGGTAAAGTTGCCCTGCCGGCAGCGATCAGAAAAGTTGCTTTAATATCGCGTAACTTTAAATTTTCAATTGACACTTTGTCCGGATATTTCAATCTTGATTATCGCCTTAAAAAGGGAAAGAAGTTTGATAATCAAACTATTGATAGTATTGCCGTTACAAAAAGTTTGGATAGTCTTCGAAAAGCATTGCTCGAATCCGGTCGGTTTGATGAAGTATTTGTTTATCCATATACCATTATTAGTCCGCATATTGGAGATAAAGAAATACCTTTTACATCTGATTATATTCAGTCTGTTTGCAATGAAAGTCAGACAGATGCTGTGATTTCTCTGGAAATGTTAAGCTTCTTCTACAGCCGGCATAAAGGTTCTTCAGCCGGTGCAATAAAAGGTGAAGCAAATGTGAAAATTAGTGCAATATGGTCAGTCTATAACCCCAAAAGTGATGATCCTGTTGACAGATATAACCATTCAGAAGTGATCCGATGGAGTGAGTTTGATCCAAGGAATGACAGTGTTAAATATGAGCTTCCCAATCGAAAGGAAGCCATTTCGATTGCTTCAGGCATTGCCGCCAAAAATTACAGTAAAAGAATTGTTCCCAGCTGGACTCAATCTTCGCGGATTATCATCGGATTAAATGGACCGGAATGGGATCAGACGATGCTGTTGGCTCAGCATAATAAGTGGGGAAAGGCTATGCGAATCTGGGAGAAATATACTACAAGCGCTCAAAAAAGAGAGGCAGGTGCAGCGTCGCTGAATTATGCTGTAGCTCAAGAGATGTCAGGCGATACTGAACAGGCAACTCTCTGGAATGACAAGGCAGTAAAATTGCTCCAAAATGGAGAAGCCGGCCGAATTGCAAGGGCTTATGCAGCTAAATTATATGAGCGAAAATTAAAGGCATTGAAGCTGAACGCAATATTGAAAAACAACCAGCCTAAATAAAAAATGTGTTTATTAATTGTATTTTGTTAGTTTGCCGCCAACTTATTTACCCTAAATCAAAACGAATTTAAATGGTATCATTTCTATTCTATGCTATACTTATTATCCTGATTGCCAATTTCATAGTTGATCGCTGGCTCGAATATTTAAATGAAACCAGCATATCACCAAGCCTTCCAAATGAACTCATTGGAATTTATAATGAAGAGAAGTATCAGATATCTGTGAAATACGAAAAGGTAACACATCGGTTTACGGTTCTGACCGAATCAATAAGTTTCATAACGATTCTGTTATTTTTCGTTGCCGGAGGTTTTGGGTGGCTCGATACAATCATTAGAACACGTGTCAGTAACCCGATTTTTATTACCCTCCTTTTCTTTGCGGTTTTGGGTCTTTCATCCCAAATTGCATCTTTGCCTTTTTCATGGTACAGTACTTTTGTCATTGAAGAAAAGTTTGGTTTTAACAAAACGACCCGCCGACTATTTATTCTGGACCAAATTAAAGGTTTGATTGTCAGTGCTATAGTTGGAGGAGTGATTCTTGCCATTATTGTTTGGATTTATCTCATTGCCGGTCATTTGTTTTGGTTATATGCTCTGCTCGTTATTGCTTTTTTCTCGATTTTCATGCTTCTTTTTTACTCCAGCCTCATTGTTCCTCTTTTTAATAAGCAGACTCCACTGCCAGAGGGTATTCTTAAAAATGCGATTACTCAGTTCAGTAATGCCACCGGATTTTTATTGGACAATATCTATGTTATAGATGGATCTAAACGTTCAACCAAGGCCAACGCATATTTTACCGGATTAGGAAAAAAAAAGCGGATTGTATTGTTTGACACTTTAATTAACGACCTGAAAACGGAAGAAATTGTGGCAGTACTAGCACATGAAATTGGTCATAATAAGAAGCATCATGTATATTACGGACTTTTTTTATCGTTGGTGACAACAGCAATAATGCTTTATATATTTTCATTAGTAAGCGCTTATCCCGCATTTGCAGAGGTACTTGGATCAAATATTCCAAGTTTTCATTTATCTGTTATTTCATTTGGAATGCTCTATTCTCCACTTTCGTTAATAATAGGACTGGGAATGAATGTTATCTCCAGAATGAATGAATATCAAGCAGACAGGTTCGCGGCGGAAAAATATAGTGGTGAACCTCTTGCCTCTGCCCTGAAAAAGCTGTCAGTTAATAACTTAAGTAATTTAACGCCACATCCGGCGTACGTATTTTTTCATTATTCGCATCCTACACTTCTGCAACGTCTAAAAAAGCTCGAGGCATTACATAAAACAGGCACATTATAAACGATTATTGAGTGTAAAGTAAAATTATTATAAAAGATTTGTATTTTTGTCAACTTACAAAAAAATAAAGAATGAAACTTTTAGAGGGAAAAACGGCTATTATTACCGGGGCATCCCGCGGTATTGGTAAAGCGATTGCCATTAAATTTGCGGAAGAGGGATGCAACATAGCATTTACTGATCTGTTTTACGACGATATTGCTAAAGCTACTGAAGCAGAGCTTCAAGCAATGGGTGTTAAAGCGAAGGCATATTCTTCGGATGCTTCGAAATTTGTTGAAACTCAAAACGTAGTGAATCAAATTATTGAAGATTTTGGATCTGTTGATGTACTGGTGAATAATGCAGGAATTACCAAAGATACCTTGTTAATGCGTATGACTGAGGATCAGTGGGACGCTGTTATTACCGTAAATCTAAAATCTGTCTTTAATTTCACCAAAGCAGTTCAGGCCGGAATGCTTAAGCAAAGAAGTGGCTCAATCGTGAATATGAGTTCTGTAGTTGGTGTGAGTGGTAATGGTGGTCAGTCAAACTATTCAGCCTCAAAAGCCGGTATTATTGGATTTACCAAATCAATTGCCAAAGAACTTGGATCAAGAGGCATCCGCTCAAATGCAATTGCTCCGGGATTTATTATTACGGAAATGACTGCTAAAATTCCTGAGGATGCACGTAAACAATGGGAAGCTAATATACCAATGCGACGCGGGGGATTACCTGATGAAGTTGCTAAAGTAGCACTTTTTCTCGCCTCTGATCTTGCATCTTATGTTTCAGGGCAGGTGATCAATGTCTGCGGAGCAATGAATACTTAGTTATTCATGTAAATACTGAACTAAAAAGAGCGGATTTATTCGCTCTTTTTAGTTTAATATACACATAATAGGGCTGTTTGTCTGGATTAACTGTAAAATTTGTAATTTAGCGAAATCTAAAATCAGTTTTGGCTTGATATTGTTAGATGAAAAATAAAAACCTTTCCTTTCGGCTTAGTATATACTTTTTAATTGCGGAGACAATCCTAATGGGATTTCTCATTTTTTTCGGCTATATTTATGTTAGCAATGCTGTATTCGACAGTTATCGTTATCGGCTTCAATACCAGGTTCAGGAGTCAATTGGAAATATCCAGAATTCAATGGATGAAGCAGTCCGGTTTACAGAAAACCTGGAAATGGATTATGCGCAAGGTCATATCATCAAAAATCCACAGCAGTACCTTGAAATGACTTTTAAAGTGCAGTCGAATATGATCGCATGCGGTTTAGAAACGTCAGAAGATAATAGCCAGTCCTCTCAATTATTGTCAAATATCAATTTAAAATGGTCGGGTGGAATATTGAAATCAGATAAACAAAAATATGATGGTAAAAATTCCAAAATAAATGAATGGTTTTTGCAGAAACGTAACAGTTCTGAGCCCGAATGGAGCTTTCCTTTTTATGATGCTGAAGTTGGATCAAGAGTGATCATCTACGCCCGGCCATATTATTACAAAAAAGATGGGAAGCCATTTCATACGCTTAGCTATTGTGCAATAGCTCTTGACTCAAATCTGTCAAAGCTAAACCATCAAAAGGAATTAAAATCAGGCTTAACATTTCTCCTGGACAATAAGAACAGGATTGTTTTTCATCCGGATAGTACTAAAACCGGGAAGGATGTAAGTGACCTTATTAACTATCTTGGCGATATTCATTTTAATATCAGTGAGCTTTTAAAAGATCGTAATTCCGGTTACCAGGTTATTTATCCTCGGAGTTTAGACTACAAAAGATCTGTAGCCATTTATTGGCCAATAAAATCCACAAACTGGTTTATTTTATCAGTAATACCAGAAGGGGCATATATGACTGAACTTAAGCGTATTACAATATTTTTAATTCTCTTGATCCTTTTTATCGGAAGTATTTTTGCCGCTGTCACGATCTATCACTCGATTAAAATAATTTCTCCTATCTCTTTTTTGGCACACGATACAACAAGGATTGTGGAGGGAGCATTGTTCGATATCGATAAAAATATCAATGATACAAAGGCTCTTTCTGAGAGCGAGACAATCTTGCTTATCTCTCAGCTACATCCGGCTTCTCCTCTGAATGATCTTGAAGTTCTTTCCTCCAATCTTGACAAGATAAAAGACCGGCTATCCAGCTATCGCAAATACACCTTGCAGAGTGCTAAGGATCAAGAGACTATGGCGAAAGAGCTTAATCTGGCAAGGGAAATTGAAATGGGAATGGTACCTACAAATTTTCCTTTATTTCCTGATCGAAGTGATTTTGATTGTTTTGGAAAGCTGATTCCGGCAAGAATTGTTGGAGGCGATCTGTTTGACTTATTTTTGTCAGATGATAATCAGCTGTTTATTACGATCAGTGATACATTAGGGAAAGGTATTCCTGCAGCAATGTATTCAGTTATCACAAGAACTTTTATTCGTAGCATTGCCAATCCGATCACACGCCTTGGGAAGTTAATGGAATCTTTGAACGATGCTCTCAGTCGTGTAAGCGGTTCTGATATGTTTGCAACTGTGATACTGGCAAAACTCGACCTTAAATCAGGTGAGTTGACTTATTGCAATGCGGGGCATCCACATCCAATTATTCTTCGAAACCATAATGGGGAAGAGGTTATGAATCAATCACATGGAATTCCGGTTGGAGTAAAAAGCAACATTCAGTTTACGGAAAGCAGTACTATTTTGGCTCCCGGAGAATCGTTGATTCTTTATACTGATGGAATAACCGAGGAGTGTGATGCCAAAGGAGAATTTTTTGGAATAGAACGACTAATTGCAGTCGCTAATCCACTGAGAGATCTTACAACGCAGGACATCGTAACGAAGTCCCTGGACGCATTGGATCATTTCAGAGGTGAATCAGAGGTACATGATGATATTACACTTGTGGCAATTAAATTTCTCGGTGTCTAAAAAGAAAGAGGCCCATTTGTAGAATTGAGCCTCTTCTTGCTGATTTCTTAATCCTCTCCTTAGATCAGATAAATTTAATTCCCACAGAAAAGGACAATGTATTTCCTTTATTGACGAAGCCCATGTTCATATTGGAAGTGTTTCCACCTGACAGATTAGATATACCCCACTCGTAACGCACATCAAATGTGAGCATTCCCAGATCAATCCCGCCACCAAGCTGCCAGTCCCATACATTATTTTTGAAGTTCTTAATATCAAAAAGCGGTGTCCTTACATCATTGACATTAACACTGCTCCCAGCCAAAACATACGACATGGCAGGACCTGTAAATACCCGAACAGATGCCAGTTTGAGATCAATCAGCTTGAAACCCAGTAAAACAGGTACCTGAATCGTTTTTAAATTAAGCGTTTGATCAGTCATTCCTGAAATAGACTGCCCTTTCTTAACACAATATAATAACTCAGGTTGAAAATAAATTTTTTTACCACCCAGACGGGCGAAGGCTCCAATGTGATATCCCGATTGGGCTTCTGATTTAAAATCATTGAATGTGTATCCACTTAACGTTGCATTGTCCGTAGTGATTTTGCTAGAATTAATTCCACCCTTTAAACCCAGATTAAATGTGAAAGGTAATTGAGCAAAAGTCGACAGTAATACGGTCATCAGGGTTATGGTTAAAAATAATTTTTTCATGATAACTTTTTTTGTTAATATTGATTATGAATATTTCTGATTCATGCTTGCGAAGGTATGAAATTTCAATACTAAATCAAAAGGCAAATTGGATTTGCCAACATTTTTGAAGCCTCCGTTAAATTTCCCGTTCCTTGCAAATTAAATGATACGCTTCATTTAGTTTTTGAAATTTTTCATTTGCAGCCTTCTGAACATCTTCCCCTAAATAACTTACTTTGTCGGGGTGATATTTGATTGCCATTTTTCGATATGACTTCTTAATTTCCTCGTTAGTAACAGTTTTATCTATTTCAAGTATATCGTAAGCCCAATCCGTTTTTGGGACAAACATCGCCTCAATCGAACTATAATCGGCTTCCGAAATACCCATTGTTGCCGAAATATGCTTTATTAGTTTAAGTTCTTCCGGATGCACCAGTCCATCAGCAATTGCGATTCCAAATAAAAAGTGAATGAGTTGCAAACGGGATGAATGATCAATATATTTTCGAATCTGGGCACAGACATCGGTAACAGGAATGTTTTGCTTAGTTAGATCTTTCAAAATAACGAGCGCCTGTTTTGCACCTTCAACTCCAAAATTTCTGATCAGAAAATCTTTCACATAATCGAGTTCGGAACGCAAAATCTGACCATCTGCTTTTAATACAGCACTTACCAGCACCAGCAAACTAAACATATAGTCGCCTTGCGTAATCCGTGCTTTTCCAATGGTTGTCTCCCCGGGTTTTTGAAGAATAGTGTCTGCCTGGTCAAAAACCGATCCAAGAACAAATCCGGCCAGCGCCCCAAGAGGTCCTCCCAATGTAAATCCAAGACCTCCTCCAATCCATTTACCTAATTTTGCCATCTTCTCTGATTAATTGATCTAATTTAATAATTTCAGGTAACAATAATTTAAATCCGTTATTTTCTAAAATATGATCCGCTTTATCAATTTTTTCAAAATCAGGTATTTGATTACTAATTCGTTGTTTTACCAGATCTTCTGATGTGCCATCACGATGAACCACGCGCCTGATTCGGACTGCTTCATCAGCCAAAATTAAGATAATCTTATCGAAATCTGAAGCATAACCACTTTCAAAAAGAATAGCTGCTTCATATAATACATATGCAGAATTCTGGTGTTTTTCAAGCCATTTCATAAAGCATTGTCTTACAGCAGGATGAATAATTGTATTTACTGCCAACAGGGCTTCATGATTGTTAAATATAATTTTAGCCAGTTGTTTACGATCAAGCATCCCGTCATCGGTATAGATTTCTCCCCCAAACAGTTCAATTAAACGCTTTTTAATCGTTAAGTCGTTATTTTGAAGATTTCGGGCTTCAGTATCAGCATGAAAAACAGGAACACCGAGCAATTTAAAAATTTCGCAAGCAGTTGTTTTTCCGCTTCCAATTCCCCCTGTAATTCCGATTTTCTTCATAAATTCTAATCCTTACGTTCAATAATATAATCTACCTCCTTAGGAAAGTAATCGACAGAAAGAACCGATTCAGGAATATTATCGAGTATTACCGGAAGTTTTGTTAGTACCCCGGAATGAATTGAATAATCGGTGACTGCCCTGAAACTGCTATTGTTTAGTTTACTGAATTGGCTCACACCAACCCTGCACGAAACTTTCACTTTTGCAGGGAAAGTCTTAATCAGCAAAGAGTCGGGTTGTTTAAGTATGATAATAGGAATTTCAAATTTGGCTTCGGTACATTGCTCAACAGCAATTTGAACGGATACTTTTCTCAATTCGCTCTTAAGTTCAGGAAGAAATAATAAATCAGCAACTTGCTCTATCGTGTGAGACAGGTTCTTAAGCTCGACAGGTACCGTATTGATGTATTGCAGCGTATCCAGAATGTATTCCGGACCACGGACCAAAATTGACGAAGGTCTGGCAACCGGCCGTTTTAGGAAGATAAATTCTTTAGCAAAAGTAGCAATAACGTCAGGATGAACCTTGACCATTTTTTCAATTACATTACTGACATTGAAAGAAATTGAATCAGGTCTGATACTTATAATTTCGATTTCGCTGCTAATCTGTTTAGCAAATTCACTTTTGTGTTCATTGGTAGAGATGGTATATTTCGACAAGTATTTCCCTTCCAGGTAATTGTTTGTCAATTCATTTACATCAAGAATCACAGGTGAAAATGCCAGTTGGAGTTTATTTCGCAATAAAGTATAACCAAAAGCATCGACGGTCAGTTCAAGTTTTTCCGGTAATTTGCCTGACAGGTCTTTGTCCTTAGGCAAATTAACATACCTCACCGGAACTGTTATATGATCTGTATAATGCTTTTCGAGTGCATTGAGAAACCACAGGAACGAAGCCAGAGCAAGACAAACCAAAAAAACAAAAGCTTTCCCACTGCGAACAACATTCAAAGCGGTTTTGAAATATGGTACAACTCGTCGATCCATAGCCGGATGATATTTAATTAAATAAAAAGGCCGGTTACCCAGCCTTTCAGAATTTGATAAAATAATTTATCAAATTATTTCTGTTCAGGCGCATCTGTCATATCTCTTAAGACAACGCTTTTGTCAACTTTAAGTTTTACAGAAGGAGCAACTTCAAGAATAATGATGTTATCTTTAATTTCTTCGATTTTACCATATATACCACCGGTTGTAACAATTTTATCGCCTTTCTGAAGTGCAGCGCGAAATTTAACCATATCTTTCTGGCGTTTCATTTGAGGTCGGATCATAAAAAAATAAAACACCACGATCATCAAGCCCATCATCAGCAGCATATTCATTGGCGAGCCTCCTGTCTGAGGTGCTTGAGCAATAATAAATAAAATAGAACTCATTTTTGTGTATTTAAAAGGTTATTAAACTGTTTATTTTCAATATATGCACCAATCTGCAACTCTTTTTGTTGGCCGTCGGAAGTAATAATCGTTGCTTCCTGAACCAGGTTACCCCATTCACCTGCTGTGTTCAGCACCAATTCAACTGATGATGACTCTCCCGGCTGTACAGGTTTTGAGCTGAAACGCAGATCAACACATCCGCAAGATTTCACAACTTTTACAATACTTAGCGGAGATCCTCCCGTATTTTGAAACATGAAGGAAAAAGATACAATTTCTCCATCTTTTAGTGTACCAAAATTATGAATTTCCTTATCAAATACAATCTTTCCGGAAGACTTTTTTTCAGAAACCTTATTTTCTTCAGATCTCTTTTTCACCGTATTTCTTCCGTCAAAGCAGGATATGGCGATGAAAACAAAGAGTGCGAGCATCATCGCGTGGCGAAATGGGTATTTCATCCTTCAAGCAATCCGCGGCCTGATTTCACAATCTTGCCTTCTTCACGAAAATCTTTGGTGATCCGGTCGAGGACTCCATTGATAAAAGTACTGCTACGGTTTGTGCTGTAATATTTTGCTAATTCAATGTATTCGTTAAGTGTAACCTTCACTGGTATAGAAGGAAATTCAATAAGCTCGGTAAGTGCCAGCTGCATAATCAGCACATCCATGATGGCAACCCGATCGACATCCCAGTTCTTGGTATAGGTTTCGATGATCTGTCTGTTCTCTGCATTATTCATTATGGCTTTCCTGAATAATTTAGTGGTAAAATCCTGATCTTCTTCATCTTTATAAAGCGACATCAGGTATTCGTTCCGGTCGTCAGCACTTTTAAATTTTTTAATTGTCTTAATAACCATGGAAATTGTAAAGTCAAGATCGTCGTTCCAATATATACTTTGCTCTTCGAGTTCATTAAGCATTATATCACTATTTACCAATATATTACTGAAGAAATCTTCGCAAAATCTTCGGTCATTTTGAAAATCATCGGTCGATGAGTTAATATATATTGTGTAAAGATCAGATTCGATCATAGAATTAAAAATGCCACGGATAAGATCAGGAGATGCAGACCAGTTTAGTTTATTACGTGTGAGATAGTCATTCAGACTCTTGTCATCTTTTAGTCTGTTAATCAGCCGGTTATTAACAAATCTCAGATTAGGGTTAAGGTCATCCTCAGTTGGAAGATTCTTATTTTTTCTCGATTCTATGCGTTCATT
Organism: Mariniphaga sp.; assembly: GCA_037133495.1. Taxonomy (GTDB): domain Bacteria; phylum Bacteroidota; class Bacteroidia; order Bacteroidales; family Prolixibacteraceae; genus JAAFHB01. The sequence continues at coordinate 53,965 of JBAXOA010000004.1, forward strand.
GGCAAAATCGCTCATTTCGACCAGAATAGCAAACAGCAAATGATACAAATCATAAGTTTTTCTAATACTGAAGTGAAGCTCAGATTCGGATTGAGTAATTGTTTTTTCGGGAGACGAAGTATGAGCGTATAATATTTGCAGTACTTTGGTGCGGATAATCCTTCGGCTAATCATGATGAATATAGAACTGGTTTCTAATAAAATTTCAGATGGCAAAAGTACAACAATTATATGAGTTGTTCAATTATTGCGATCACCCTGATCTTGATCTTGTTCCGGATCTGATTCAAACTTAATTAAATCATCGTCATCCTCATCATCCTCTTCTTCTTTGCGATTTGACGGAGCTGAATTACGATAAAGAACTGCAAATCCCAATCCCGAAATACCTCCCCACAAATGTGATTCCCACGAAATATCAGGCTTAACAGGAAATATTCCCCAAAACATTCCGCCATATACAAGCGAAACAATCATGGCTATCGTTAACAATCTAATATTAAAACTAATGATCCCGCTCAAAAATAGAAATGCAGCAAGACCATATATTACTCCGCTGACACCTATATGCAGTGCATCCCGCCCTCCAATCCAGACAAAAAAACCTGAAAACAGATAAATTAATACAAATATGGAATAGGAGGATTTCCGGTAAAAAAAGAATAAGGTAAACGTAAGGATAAACAGAGGTATAGTATTGGCTATCAGGTGTTCTAAATTGGCATGAATAAGGGGAGAAAAGAAAATTCCGCGTAATCCTCTCAAGGAGTGTGGAAGTAATCCCCAGGATGAAAAGTCGAGATTAAATTCTATCTCGTAAAGCTTTATCAGCCATAAAACAATTATGAACGAGCAGGATACAAAAAGAGAATGCCGGACAATCCGTTTTTCCAGATCAAACTGTTCTTGAGTATAATTCCCCGGATGATATCTAGAGAGCAATGACATATTAACTAACTCTTATTCATGCAGTAATTTACGAAGTAATTTTGAAAAATTCATCACATCTTCTTTCGTAGTATCAAAAGAGGTCATCCAGCGAACTTCTCCACGATTCTCATCCCACATATAAAAGAAATATTCTTTTTGTAATTGAGGGATAATGGCCTTTGGAACAATGGCAAACACACCATTGGCCTCTACCGGCTGAGTAATTTCAACTCCCTTTAATTTACGAATTTCAGTTTCCAAAATTTTAGCCATCTGATTGGAATGGGAAGCATTGGTTTTCCAAATCTCTTTTTGCAGGTATGGAACAAATTGGGCACCGACAAAGCGCATTTTCGAAAAAAGCTGAGCTGCCTGTTTCCTGTAATATTTGCTGTTTTCTGCCAATGCAGGATTAAAAATAAGTACAGCTTCACCAATCATCATACCATTCTTAGTTCCACCGAAGGAGAGAATATCTACACCTGCATCTTTTGTGAATGATTTAAATGAAAGGCCCAGAGACACTGCGGCATTCGAAATTCTCGCTCCATCCATATGAAGGAACATCCCGTGACTGTGAGCAAGATTCGCCAACGCCCTGATTTCTTCAACCTGGTAAACGGTGCCAAGTTCAGTTGCCTGTGTAATACTAATCAATCCGGGTTGCGAATGGTGCTCAAAACCGAAGCCATGCAAATATTTTTCAATTTGTGCAGGAGTAATCTTTCCATTGTGCGTAGCCACAGGAATCATTTTACATCCGGTGAATTTCTCAGGTGCGCCACACTCATCTACCTGAATATGTGCAGTATCTGCACATATTACTGAATGAAAAGAACGCGTGGAAGATTTAATTCCCAGTATGTTAGCACCTGTGCCGGTTAATACAAAGAATACTTCAGTGTCGTTGCCAAACTCTTTTTTAAACAATCCAACAGCTTCATTTGTCCATTTGTCGTCACCATATCCAATTGAATGACCTACATTTGCACTTGCTATTGCTTCTAAAATTTCACGATGAATTCCTGAATTATTATCACTTGCAAAACCTCTTTCCTGCATCATAGTTTCACTGATTAAACCTTGTTATTTTTTAAAATATTTTCCCGCAAAAATATGTTTTGTTTTCGGCTTTTTTAGTATTTTTCATCCCTTGTTCCAGAGATTATAATCCAATTCTGATTATTGTTTTATAGCTCTTTCGAAAGTTCCGGCAATTTAATTATTAAATAAAGATTTTTTGATGTTAAAGAAAAATAAAACGGTAGTGAATATTTTCTGGATGCGGCGCGATTTGAGGCTGGATGATAACACAGCCCTTTTTCATGCTTTAAAAACGCGGGAAAATGTATTGCCGATATTTATCTTTAATCCGGATATTCTTGAGCAATTAGAAGTGCGACCCAATTTCAGAGTCAATTTTATATACAAAACACTGGCTGGAATAAAGGAGGCTTTGGAAAAGATTGGATCCAGCATTTATATTGCTCATGGAAGACCTTTGGATATTTTTAAAAAAATGGCGGATGAGTTTCATATTTGCAGTGTATATGCAAATCGTGATTATGAACCTTACTCTGTTTATCGCGATCTGCATGTTGAGAGATTTCTGAAAATCAATAAGATTGAATATCATTCCTATAAAGATCATGTTCTTTTTGAAAAAGATGAACTTGTAAAGGAGGATGGAAAACCATACACCGTTTTTACTCCCTACAAGAATAAATTTCTCGAAAAGTTTAACAAGGAAATGGTTCGCCCTTTAAATACGACCCAATACTTTCATAATTTCATAAGAATCAAGCCTCTTCCGATGATGAGCATCGAAATGCTTGGTTTTGAAACTTTAAATATCACTTTTCCCTCTGTGCGCCTTCCACAAGCATTGTTGGAAGGGTATGCTGCAAACAGGGATTTTCCGGCAAGAAATGGCACTTCGAAACTAAGCGTTCATTTACGGTTTGGAACCCTAAGCATCCGCAAAGTTACAGCATTGGCTGTTTTGCACTCCGATACTTTTTTGTCGGAGCTTATTTGGCGTAATTTCTACAGTCAGATTCTTTGGTATTTTCCATATGTTACAACAAGGGCATTCAAGCCTATATATGATAATATTCGCTGGGAAAATAACCTGGACCACTTCAATGCCTGGTGTCAGGGAAAAACCGGTTATCCGATGGTTGATGCCGGAATGCGGGAATTGAATCAGACCGGATTCATGCACAATCGGTTAAGGATGGTAACTGCGAGCTTTCTATGCAAGCATCTGCTGATTGACTGGCGCTGGGGAGAAGCTTATTTTGCCGGAAAATTAAATGATTACGATCTGGCTTCAAATAACGGAGGCTGGCAATGGGCATCCGGATCAGGCTGCGATGCTGCACCCTATTTCAGGATCTTTAATCCGGAATTGCAGGCAAAAAAATTTGATCCCGACTTTGAGTACATTAAAAAATGGATTCCCGAATTCGAAACAGAGGATTATCCAGTCCCGATTATCGAACATCGTTTTGCACGCGAAAGGGCTCTGAAAAGATACGCTCAAGGAATGAATTTTAACGAAGATTAATTATTCCGGACTGAATTCCAAAATTCTGACGGTTTTACTGCGCTTCAGATATCCACTGATAATCACTTGAATATCTCTGTTGTCGTTCCGCTTTTCTATGCAGTCGTGGAGGGAATCTGCATGAGCGATTGAAAAATCAGTTGACAAATATCCAAACCCTGCAAACCGGCCATTTGCAATCTTGACGATCGATTTTTCATTGTTTGTGCGACCTTGATCTATTACGAAAAAATTAGGAGAGCGATATTGAAGCCCTTTTATTGACTTGCCAACGCGTATGTTATAATCCGAGGGTTGCTCCAATCCGGTACATGCTCCGTTACAATGGTGAAGCTGAGCATTAAAACACCCACCGTTACTGTTATCGAGATTACATAATTTTTTGCACAAAGCATATTTTTCAACAAGTTTATGTAAATATTCAATTCCTTCCTGATGAAAATGAAAAGTAGTTAAGGGAATTTTATCTTCTTCTATCTTATTGATTATCAGATGAATATATCCCTCTGGATCTTCGTAGGAGAATAATCCATAATTAAATGCCGACCTGCGTTGACTCCTGTTATAGAGCGGTTTATGCTTCTTGATTTCTGATGATTCAAACAAAAGTGCTACAAGTTCACTACCGGTAATTTCCCAAGATACATCAGCAATTTTATCCCTCATCTCCATCGCTTTTTTTGTTTGAGAATTACTCAAGTGTGTCAATACTCTTTGGTGAATATCCTTGCTTTTCCCAATATAGATGATATTACCTTGCGTATCATAAAAATAATAGATGCCGGTTTTAGCAGGTATTGCAGCTATTTTTTCTGGTGGAAGCGAATAGGTCTGGTTAACAAAAAGAGTCGACTCAAGAAGGCTATTCTGAATTAACAGCTTTTCAAAAAGCTTTGTTGTCGCAAGTGCATCGCCAATAGCCCGATGTCTGTCGGTAATTTCTATTCCCAAATCTGCACATATTTTCCCGAGCGAATAGGAGAGGTGGCCGGGCAACAACTTTCGGCTGAGTTTTACAGTACAGATTGTTTTCCGTTTAAAGTCGTACCCCAATCGTTTAAATTCCTCTTTTACAAATGAATAATCGAATGTGGCATTGTGCGCAACAAATATAGTACCGGCAGTTAGTTCTATTATTTTCCTGGCAACTTCGTAAAATTTTGGAGCACTTGAAACCATTTCGTTGGTTATCCCGGTCAGACGAGTAATATTCCATGGAATATTACATTCAGGATTGATAAGGGTTGTAAAAGTCTCCGAAACTGATTCTCCATTATGCAGGATTATGGCTATTTCCGTAATCTTGCCGTATGACGAGCTTGTTCCTGTTGTTTCTATATCGATAATCGCATACATCTGCTAAAATAAGAAATAAATCTTCTCCCAGTTTAAATTTGATTCTCAATATAAATTCTGATCATCCGATAAATCTCGATAACACTGTCATTCTTAGGAAGGGAATCATAAAGATGACGCATATATTGCTTTTGATTTAGTATCTGGTAGGTTTTTTTAAAATGAAGATCAAAAATCCAGGACATTTGAAAAATAGTGAAATCATTAAAAGTCACAATATCACTTTTATTGGGAATACCACCGGCTATAATTGTGTTACACAGCATAGGAGAGACAAAAGGTTTCTCGGATAGGTTAAGTTCAGCGGCCATATTCGGCTTGCCACTTTTAGCCATAATATACTCAACAGTTGATCTCCAAGTATCAAGTTTATCGGCGTCGCGCAACAATTTACTATAAAAAAGAATCGCTTCATCCTCTTTTTTGGGTATTTCAGGTTTATTATGGCATTTGATGGTTTGAATAATAATATTCTGAGTCGGAATATCGAGCTCAGAAAAAAGCTGATTGGAGTTTAAATATTCAATACTGGCATCAGCATGATCAGTAATATTTATTCCAGCGTTTTCAGGAAATAAAAGCCATATTCTGCCAATATCATGAAACAGGGCAACAATTTCAGCTATCTGTTTTTCGTTTTCACTAAGTTCAAGCGCATCAGCAAGCATTTGAATATTTTCCACAACTCGTTCGATGTGTAGAATTATTTTCCCGACAGTCGCTTCATAAGCGACAAATTCAGATTTTAAAGGAAGAAGGTACGAATCAAAATCCGCTTGAAATTTGGAAATCAAATTATTAGATATCATCTAATTAAGATATTAGTATTATTGCAAAGGTAGTATATTCGCCTCATTCGATTTGATTTTAAGAAGAATTTTATATCGGATCGAAAAAATTAACATTAAAGAATGATATCCATATATTTTGGCTGAAAAACGAAGATTTCCGGTTTAGTGTTCGAAGAATAATGCTACTTTTGTAACCGCTTTCAGAAATGGCCCCATAGTTAAATGGATAGAATGGAGGATTCCGGTTCCTTTGATCTGGGTTCGAATCCCGGTGGGGTCACAAAAAGCCTGCATATCAATGATGTGCAGGCTTGCATTTTTCATACTCTTTTATACCCCCGTTAAAAGGATTACTCACCTCTTGTTTTTCTCAACTGAAAATATACCTTTGCTTCGGTTTGAACCTAAATTATCGTAATAGATTTTGATCATATGCGTAAAAAAGTGGTTTTCTGTAATTGTGGTGCTCAGCTAATCGGAAATGACCGGTTAGAGGCTATTTCTGAATTTTTAAAGCAGATACGCATCCCAACTCTTGAAATTTCCGATTTATGCGGATGTTCCGTTGATCGAAAAAGTGATACCAAAGATCAACTGATTGAAGCTGAAAAAGTATTGATAATTGCCTGCTATCCCAGAGCTGTCAGACATTTGCTCGAATCCTGCGAAATTGATCATCAGTCAATGAATTACGACTATGTTAATTTCAGAGAAATGACCAATGACCAGATATTTGATGCAATTCAATCTTTTTCTGAAGGACATACCGGGACTTGGGAATCTTCTCACCTGAAAAGCAATTGCGAATGGCCTTCATGGTTTCCTGTGATCGACTATTCGCGCTGTACTGCTTGTGGCCAATGTGCTGATTTTTGTCTTTTTGGCGTGTATGATAAGATTGATAATAAAGTAGTTGTAGTTAATCCAAGTGGATGTAAGAATAACTGTCCGGCTTGTGCCAGAATCTGTCCCCATACAGCAATTATTTTTCCGAAATATCTTCATTCAGGTGCTATTGCCGGTGATGATTCGATTGATGAAATCGCTGAATTGCAACGCCAAAGGGTTGACATGGATACTATTCTTGGCAGCAATATTTATCAGGCGCTCGAAATGCGAAAGGCTAAACGTCAGTCGATTATACGTTCAACTGCCATGCAGCAGGCAATAGTTGAAAGAGAACGCGCACTCTCAGCGAAAAATAATCATCAATAGCCAGCAGATCATGTCAATATTAAGAAATTTTTTAAAATCGGATCGCCGGTGTATATGGAAATTCACCTATAATCTGGGATGGAGAGGAATTGCAGGGTTTAATAAATTCCAGAAAAGAAAGCAACGCGGTGAGAATTTTCCTGCTTTTCAGTTTATTTCAGTCACCGATGACTGCAATCTGGCTTGTCAGGGTTGCTGGATTACAAAAGGGGAGAAAAGTACAACTCTCGATTTGCAGGCCATTAACAAGATCATAAACGAGAGCAAAAAGTATGGTTGTTATTTTTATGGCATATTAGGAGGTGAACCGTTAATGTATAGTGAGCTAATGAATATTTTCAAGGCACATCCCGATTGTTATTTTCAGCTGTTTACCAACGGAACTTTGCTTAACGATAAGATAGCTGCCAATCTGAGAGAGCTGGCAAATGTTACACCCCTAATAAGTTTTGAAGGAGACGAATTGATCGCTGATATCCGAAGAGGGAGTAAAAGCGTTTATCGGCGAACTCAACAGGCGATTGACACTGCAATAAATCACCGTTTAATTACTGGAGTTGCTATAAGTGTGTGTAAATCAAATATCGAAATGGCATTATCTGATGAATTTATTTCAATGCTTCACGATCGGGGAGTTGTCTATCTTTGGTATTATATTTACCGTCCGACAGGTGAGAATCCTCACTACGAACTAGCACTTTCGTCCGAAGAAATCCAGAGATTACGCCAATTTTTAGTCGACGGACGAACCAAATATCCACTGGTATTGATAGATTCTTACTGGGGTGCCGATGGTGAACCATTCTGTCCTGCAGTTGAAGGCTTGAGTCACCATATTAATCCGGCAGGAGATATTGAGCCTTGTCCTGTCATACAGTATTCGTGCGATAATATCCTGAGCGGAAATATCAAATCTATTTATGAAAATTCTACTTTTATCAGAGATTTTAAAACTCAGGTGAATAAACAGACCAAGGGTTGTATATTAATGGAGAACCCAGCCTGGCTGGCAAATTTTTCAGCTGATCATCATGCTGTTAATACATCAAACAGATTGGGAATGCCGGATCAGCTGGCCAATGGCAGTATGATTTCCAGTCATGGAAGTTGCCCCCGCATTCCTGAGAAAAACTGGATTTACCGGATGGCAAAGAAACGGGCATTTTTCGGTTTAGGAGCTTATGGATAAAAATTATTACAATGGTTTCAAAAAAAATAGCTGATTCATTATTTTTGCTTGATGTACCCACTGAAAAATTAAAACGAGCTCAGATCAGGGCTGCTATTGAGTCTTATTTTCTTAAAAATAAGGTGATGCCACCTGTTAACTACGAAAATTTGGTGCGATTTGCCGATTTGCTGATCGAGACAGAAAAATGGGAAGTGCGTTACCATGCATTCATTATGGTTTGTTGCGGCAACGCAATCTGGCGGTCGGTCGTGGGTGCAATTCCCTTCAGCCGACGTATTTTTCTGCTTCCGCATTGTCTTCGGAATGTAGCAATATGCAAAGCGCCAAAAGATGAACTTGGACTGTTGTGTGCCGAATGCGGCAAATGCAGTATTTCAGGTTTTTTACGTGAGGCTGAAAATCTAGGTTATGTTGCTTTGGTTACAGAGGGAACGACTATAACTACACGCTTGATTGAAAGTGGAAAAGTAGATGCCGTAATCGGAGTCGGATGCATGGAAGTTTTGCAAAAAATGTTCGCCTCAGTGAGCAAGTATTCTATTCCGGGTATCGGAATTCCTTTGACCTCATGTGGCTGTGTCGATACAACGGCTGATGATGAGTGGATCAGACAAGAAATCCACAATTTTCGTGAAGATTCTTCGATCCGTTTGCTTAATCTGAACTATCTGAGGAATAAATCTGCTTCTATTTTTGGAGAAGAACAATTGACCCGGATCCTGGGTGTTGCCAAAAACAGAACTGAAGCCATTGCATTTGAATCATTGCTTTCCGGAGGTCAGCGTTTACGACCATTCCTTGCCGTACTGGCATATGAGGCATTTGTAATTGAACCGGATCCTGCCGTTTTGAATATGCTTGCATTGTCAGTCGAATGTTTTCATAAAGCCTCGCTTATTCATGATGATATCGAAGATGACGATGATATCCGTTATGGGAAAGAGACCATTCACGCACGCTATGGAATCCCCGTAGCAATCAATGTTGGCGATTATTTACTTGGCGAAGGATACCGGTTAATTTCAGAAAGCTCCCTTCCCTCAGAAATCATTCGTGAAGGAATAAAAATTGTCGCCCGAGGCCACCGAAGCCTCACAATAGGTCAAGGCACCGAATTAATTTCGATTCATTCCAAAGAGATTCTCTCATTAAATGAAATGCTTGAACTGTTTGATAATAAAACGTCAGCAGCATTCAGAGTTTCTCTTTTACTGGGTGCAGCAGTTGGCGGGGCTTCACACGATATGATCGAGGTATTGAGTCGTTTCAGTAAATTTATTGGCATTGCTTATCAGATAAAAGATGATTTATCTGATTATCAAGGAAGTAAAGGCGATATTGCCGTCCGTAAATTTTCCATCCTGCTCTCTGTTTTATCTGAGAAACTTCCTCTGTCTGAAAATATAATACTTCTAAACGCTTTTTCTGCAAATGATTACGATGCTATTTATGGGTTGATTGATCAATACCATATTCAGGATACCACGAAAGAGATCTTGATCAGTACCATTCAGGAAGCTAAAGATTGTCTTGAAAATATCTCAAATATGGGTCTTAAACTGGCATTATATGAAATTTTGGGAAAAATTTTTAAAGATTATATTTAAGATCGGCGCACAGCGGCAATTAAAAAAAGTGAGTCCAAAACTGCTCGAACCGGTATTGGCTAAATCCGCCATGATGCTGGATCCCGAAATGATTACTGAAATAAAAAGCTATATCATTGGCAGACAAACTACTCAAGGCGGATTTGCTGACAGAGGTGAAAAGTGTGATTTATACTACACGCTCTTTGGATATTATATCGCTGAAGCTTTTTCAGTTACTGAAGTAATCATACCTTTAAAAAAATATGTTGCCGAAATAGTTAAAACAAACGCTTTATCAGGAGTTCATTGCTATTGCGGTGCCATTTTGTATACTAAATTGGTTGGCCTTGATTCAACCACAGAAAGACTCAGAAAACAAATTGTAAATGATCTTCTTCAATCTGATTCAAAACAACCTGAATATGTCGCGTTTTTAGGAATTCTCGCACTTTACTACCTCGAAGATTTTCGGAATATTCAGCGGGTTGTGGATCAATTTAATCGTTCCTTTATTTTGGGCAATCATCCTTGCCCTGTAGTTGCTGCGACAGCGGTTATGATGGGTATGGCCGGAAACCGACAGAAGTCAGCTACAGATATGTTGAAATCTTTCTTTCGCGAGGAGAGTGGATTTGTCGCGCTGCAGCGCACTCCTGCTGCCGATTTGCTTTCAACAGGTGTGGCGCTGTATGCCCTTCATTTTCTGGATGCCGACATTCGGTTAATAAAACCTGATTGTCTAAGTTTCGTTGATAATTTATACGATAACGGCGGTTTTAGAGCTACCTTAGCCGATTATCAAACAGACGTAGAATATACATTTTATGGTTTATTAGCTTTAGGTTCAATGAGTTAATTAAGGGACATGGCTAAATAGAGAAGTGAAATCATGGAACATGAAAATCTTAACAACCAATTTGTTGAATTAGTAAGACAGCTCAAATCGGAGCTTAATGGCGCAGGTTTCTGGAGTGGAAAACTTTCATCGAGCGCTCTGGCCACTGCTGTGTCAATAGTGACATTCAAATTAAATAATGAAATACCGGATAAAAAATTAACTGAGCATGGGTTAGAATGGCTCTTTGCAAATACAAATTCCGATGGAGGTTTTGGAGACACACCCGAAAGTAAGAGCAATGTGAGTACTTCATTGCTTTGTTATGCCGCGATAAGCTATTGCGGCGAGGGGAATGCCCGGCAGTCAGAAGCTCTGTCAGGAATCGACAATTACCTTTCCCAACAGAAAATTGATCTGAAAAAAGGAGATATTACCGCCTCCATCCTGGCATTTTATGGCAATGATTTTACTTTTTCAGTTCCAATCCTCTCAATGTTAATAATTTGTGGAGTTTTGGATGAGAAAGCCGCTAAGAAAATCCCACAACTTCCTTTCGAATTATCTTTATTGCCTGCTACATGGTACAGCCGTTTTAATTTACATGTTGTAAGCTATGCCATTCCAGCCTTGATAGCAGTTGGAATTTTTATCTTTAGGAAAAGAAAGTTTCACAATCCGGTAATGGCATGGATCAGAAATAAATCGATCCAGCCGGCATTGAAAAAACTTGAAAAAATTATTCCCCAAAGCGGTGGCTTTCTGGAGGCTATCCCACTAACTGCTTTTGTTGACATGTGCCTGTTGTCTTGCGGATTAAAGGAAAATGAAACCATTAAAAAAGGCCTTGCCTTTTTACGTAATTTGCAACGGCCCGATGGAAGCTGGCCAATTGATACCGATCTGTCAACCTGGGTCACCACATTAAGCATTAAGGCTGTTGGAAATCAAATGACTAACCAATTTTCAAAATTTGAGACAGACAAGCTCTTAGCTCATTTAAAGGCAATTCAATACAAAGAAAAACATCCTTTCAATCAGGCACAACCCGGTGGCTGGGGTTGGACGAACTTTTCAGGATCGGTTCCTGATGTTGACGACACATCAGGGGCTATAATTGCGCTGTTAACAATTTATAAGTCAGATATTGAATTGGATGAAGCTATCATTAACGGCTGCAGATGGTTGATTTCTCTTCAGAACACAGATGGAGGATATCCCACATTTTGTAAAGGGTGGGGGAGACTTCCGTTCGACAGCAGCTGTGCCGATCTGACCGGGCATGCGCTCCTGGCATTGACTAAATCACTCGATACTTTAGGTGAAAAAATGCCTCCTGAACTAAAAAATCCGATCAGCGTGTGCATCTCCAGATCGTTTGGCTTTCTTTGGAAGGCTCAGCATGATGACGGCAGCTGGGTTCCGCTCTGGTTTGGCAATCAGTTTACCGCCAATAAGAGAAATCCGGTTTATGGAACCGCCAAAGTCACTATCTATCTGAATGACAGTTTAATGTGTAATATTTTAGATGATAACCTTAAAAATAATATCGGGAAAATGTTGTCAAATTCCCGGGAATACTTAAGGCTGCAGCAAAACGAAAACGGGAGTTGGGGTGGTGAAATAGATATTCCTGGAACTATAGAGGAAAGTTCGCTGGCAGTTTCAGCACTCATTGGAGGAGATCAAGATGCAATTATGAAGGGATTTGCATGGCTCCAAAAAGAAGCAGATGACAATGGTTTGCGCTCGAACCCAATTGGCTTGTATTTTGCAATGCTGTGGTATGATGAACAGCTATATCCATTGATTTACTACGCCGAAGCACTTAGAAGATACCTTCATTGATAATCGTGAGAAAGAAGCCGATCATATTAATACCTGTAATTATTGTTTGGATTTTCCTTTATCTGTACAAGGAAGCTTCAACTAATTTTCTGTTGTATAATTGGATAGGTATGCCTTATGAATCAAATCTTTCCAATACCATTTGGTTTTTTATCAGCACACTTCAGAAGATATTTCTGCTTCTCATCCTGGTAATTTTTATCTCCGGCATTATCCGTTCCTATTTTTCGCCCGAAAAAACCAGGAAAATGCTTGAAGGAAAATCGCTGTTTGCCGGGAATATTTTGGCCTCGCTGCTCGGAATTGTAACACCTTTTTGCTCATGTTCGGCAATTCCTCTGTTCTTAGGTTTTGTTGAAACGGGTATTCCTTTAGGTATCACTTTTTCATTCTTGATTGCGGCACCAATGATCAATGAAGTAGCTGTAATAATGCTATTTAGCCTTTTTGGATGGGAGGTTGGAATAATTTACATATTGACAGGTTTAATGATAGCTGTTTTATCGGGATGGATAATCGGAAGGCTCAAACTGGAAAGATGGCTCGAAACCTGGGTTCTGAATTTAAAATCGGAACCGGTAATCTGTGAAGATCAGCTCCTTGCATTTAATAATCGATTGCTCAGCGGAACTGAAGCAGTCAAAGAAATTATCACAAAAATATGGCCATATGTGATCCTGGGTATTGGAGTGGGAGCAATAGTCCATGGTTATATTCCAAATGAATACCTCGCTTCATTGATGAATAAATCAACATGGTATTCGGTACCATTGGCTGTTCTGATCGGAGTTCCGCTCTATTCCTGTTCCCCGGGCGCTGTACCAATAGCTTATGCACTAATAGAAAAAGGGGTGCCATTGGGTACTGCTCTCGCCTTTATGATGTCAGTCATTGGTATTTCGCTCCCCGAATTAATCATTTTAAAAAAGGTGCTAAAACTTCAGTTTATCCTGGTTTTTATGGGGATTATTTCAATTGGAATTATAATTGTCGGCTATATTCTGAATTTTTTATTTTTGGTTTAATTCTGATTATTTAGACCCAACCTAAATACCATTTAATTCTTGTAGTTTCAGCAGAATGATTCTATTTTTATGCGAAAGTTTAATTCTTTTAAGGTATGAGAAAATGTATTTTTACTCTGTTGATTATTGGGTTTCTGCCTTTTTTACAGGCAACTGCACAAGAGCAGACAACATGGCGCGGCCAGGGTTCTGCGGGCATTTATCCTGAAAGCGGATTGCTGAAATCATGGCCGGCCGGAGGGCCCCAAATTATTTGGCATTTCGATGAATTGGGCGAAGGCTTCTCCTCCCCGGTTTTTGCGAATAGTAAAATTTATCTTTCGGCAGCTGTTGCCAATATTGGTTATATCTACGCATTAAGTCAAGACGGAAAACTGGAATGGAAATCAACTTATGGAGAAGAGTGGGTGGAGAATTACCCCGGAACCCGTGCAACTCCAACAGTTGCCGGCGAACTGCTTTATATCTATTCCGGAAATGGCGTAATTACCTGTATGAATGCGACCGACGGTACAATAAAGTGGAAAAAAGACGTAATGAAGGATTTTAGCGGTCAGAATATTACATGGGGTGTGACCGAGACCTTAGTTGTTGACGGAGATAAAATATTTGTTACTGCAGGTGGTACAAAAAATAATATTATTGCCTTAAATCGTCTGAATGGACAGTTGATATGGACGAGTAAGGGAGTTGGAGAAAAACCCGCCTATTGCACTCCAATACTCATCAAATTATCAACCCGCAAACTTTTGGTTACCATGACAGAAAAGCACATTGTCGGCTTGGATGCTGAAAACGGCACTTTACTTTGGACATATGAACATACCAATGAATGGGCTGTTCATGCAAATACCCCTATTTTCTATAATAATAGTCTGTTTTGCTTTAGCGGTTATGGTCAGGGCGGCGTAAAGCTGGATTTAAACGCAGATGGAAGTCAGGTTATTAAAGGTTGGTTCAGCAAAAAACTGGACAGCCGTATTGGAGGAGCTGTAGTTGTAGATGGATATATCTATTGTTCAGGTGATAACACCCGGGATTGGCAATGTACAGACTGGAAGACCGGTGAACAGAAATATGCTTCGCAAGCTATCGCAAAAGGAAATATTATCTCTTCCGATGGACTTTTATTTTGCTACAGTGAAAAGGGCGAACTTGCACTCGTGCCAGCCACTCCGGCAGGATTCAACATTGCGGGTAAAACTAAAGTTGAATTAGGCAGCTCACAACATTGGGCGCACATGGTTATCAATAATGGCCGCCTATTTGTAAGACATGGTAAATCATTAATTGCTTATAAAATTAAATAATAAATTAAACGAAGTCTGAACTTAAAATTAGTCTTAACGGGAGAAATGGTTATCATGCCATTTTCTCTCGTTTTTAAATGTTAATAATGTACTATTTATGAAAAAGATCGTTTTGTTATCATTGGTTTGTGTTTTTGGCTATTCAGCATTTAGTCAGATTGTTCAGTGGAGAGGACCGAAACGTGACGGCTATTTTAAGGAATCCGGCTTAATGAAATCATGGCCGGAGGAAGGTCCCAAGATGATTCTGAAGGTTGAAAAACTTGGTAAAGGATACTCATCACCGGTAATTGCCAACCAAACAATTTATGTGACCGGAATGATCGATACACTTGATTATCTCTCTGCCATTGATTTTCAGGGAAAAATAAAATGGCAGGTTGCATATGGCCGTTCCTGGTCAAAATCTTTCCCCGATACCCGATCCACGCCAACTATTGAAGGTGATCGTGTCTACGTCGTAGGTGGTATGGGCAGACTGGTTTGTATTGATGCAAACAGCGGAAAAGAAAGATGGGCAGTCGATGTTGACAAGGATTATAAAGCCGAATGGCATAGATGGGGCGTTTCGGAATCGCCGTTAATTGTCGATGACAAAGTATTATGTACTCCTGGTGGTAACGAAACCTCAGTTGTGGCTTTCGACAAAATGACCGGAAAACTAGTATGGAAAAGTGAAAGTGTTGGAGGTCAGCGAGCATATGCTTCCCCTACAATTTACGAATATAAGAATTTCAGATTTATTCTCGCGGTTACTGCAACCACTTTGATTGCGCTTCATCCTGAAAACGGCAGTATTGCCTGGAAATACCAATACTATAAAAAGGAATTGGAAAAAGAGGATCCTGGTCTCATCTGGACCAATACTCCGGTATTTAAAAATGATGAAATATTCCTCTCAATGGGGTACGATTATCCCGCTGTAATGCTGAAAATGGATCCTTCCGGAACATCTGTTTCTGAAAAATGGACGGATAAAACACTTGATAATCATCATCATGGAGTTATGGTGGCAGGAGATTACCTCTATGGATCAAACTGGATCAACAACGGTAAAGGAAAATGGGTTTGTCTGAAGTGGGATACCGGCGAACTGCGTTACGAAACCGACTGGATCAACAAAGGTTCTCTCATCGGTGCTGATGATCTTTTCTATGCTTACGAAGAGAAAACTGGTACTGTTGGCCTGATAAAGCCTAATCCGGAGAAATGGGACGTGATAAGCTCCTTTAAAGTGACCGAAGGTACTGGCCCTCACTGGGCTCACCCATATATCAATGACGGTAAACTCTACGTACGGCATGGTGAGGTTCTAATGGTATATAATATCAAAAACCAGTAATATATTGATAATGAAGATATTGATTGGCTGCATTTTATTACTTTTGTTCTCTCCCGTATTTGGACAGGAAATCGCCCAGTTTCGCGGACCTTCACGCGATGGTATCTATCCGGAAACGGGGCTTCTAAAAAAATGGCCCGAGTCTGGACCAAAACTTGAACTTCAGATTACCGGGATAGGAAAGGGGTATTCGCAACCAGTTGTTTATAAAGGCATTATTTATATTACTGGCATTCAGCATGATACTTTAGATATAATTTCCGCATACGATCTGAAAGGGAATTTGCTCTGGAATAAAGTTTATGGACGTGCATGGGCAAATTCATATCCCGGTAACCGATGTACTCCAACAATCTATAATGACAAGATATATTTGGTTGGAGGTATGGGCGTTGTTTGTTGTCTTGATGTTAATGATGGCAGGATGCTGTGGTCTCAGGATGCTCAAAATCAATTTGAAGGAAAATATCACGACTGGGGAATTGCCGAATCCGTTCTTCTGACTGATCAGGCTGCTATTTATGTGACTGGAGGTGAATTGACTTCTGTTGTAGCTTTCGACAAGATAACAGGAAATCTTCTTTGGAAAACAAAAAGTCTGGGAGGATTGCGGGCATATGCCTCTTCTCTGCTTATTGAACGAAATGGATTAAAAATTATTGTTGCGCAAACAGGCAATGACCTGATCGGGATAAATTCTTTAGATGGCGAGATTCTCTGGAATTTCAATCTTTTACCCTATCAAACAACTAAAATGGGGAAAGGTGTTAATACAAATATGCCGATTTATCACGATGGCGAAATTTTGTGGACAAGTGGGTATGATCATCCGGCAATCCTCTTTTCGTTATCAGAAGATGGCCGGTCAGTGAATCTCAAATGGAAAAATGATACATTAGATACGCATCATGGAGGAGATGTTCTCATCGATGGGAATATCTATGGAACCAACTGGGAAGGTAATTCCAAAGGGCGCTGGGTTTCCCTGAATTGGAAGACTGGTAAAACAAATTGGGTAAAAGACTGGTTCACAAAAGGTTCTGTCATATCAGCTGATGGTTTACTCTATTGTTTCGAAGAAAAAGGGGGAAACATAGCTTTGGTCCAGCCCGATGTTTCTGATTTTAAATTAATAAGTACTTTTAGGATTGAGGGAGGAGAGGGGCCTTACTGGGCTCATCCTGCAATATATGACGGCAAGCTGTACCTTAGACATGGGAATATCTTGCTGATTTATTCTATTAAAGCTTAAAATGGTTCAAAAAAAAATTCTGGATTTTGGTCGTTATCTGCTTGTTGCTGTTGCCTTCTTCGTGCTGGTATGGTGGCTTGCTGTAGATCCTACTGCCAAATTTACAGAAAGTAAACCCGGGCTTGACAACAGAGGCGCTGCCGATACGCTATCCGAAAAGGTAGAGATCGGTAAAATTTTCCAAACTTTTTCTTCCGAATATCAGGAAAAATCAGAAATCTGGTCCCGTTTCAGAGGAAATGATTTCGATAATATTTCAAAATCGCCTGTCAAACTAAAGGAAAAATTTGGCCCTGAGGGACCCAATATTCTTTGGTCCCTAAAATTGGGAGAAGGCCACTCAGGCGCCGCAATATACAAAGGACTGGTTTATCTGCTCGACTACAACGAGAAGGAAAAAGCCGATATGGTTCGCTGCTTATCGCTGACTGCCGGAAAAGAATTATGGGAAAGAGGGTACCACGTCACCATCAAACGAAATCATGGAATGTCGCGGACTATTCCTGCTATTACTGAGAAATATATTCTGACCATGGGTCCCCGCTGTCACCTGATGTGCCTCGATCGCACAACAGGAAATTTTAGATGGGGCCTCGATGTGGCCAAAGAGTACATGACCGAGATTCCTTTTTGGTACACTGGCCAATGTCCGATGATCGATAACGATGTTGCGGTAATTGCCACAGGCGGGAAAGCGCTGATGATTGGCATAAGCTGTGATACGGGAAAAAAATTATGGGAGACTCCCAATCCAGATGGTTGGAAAATGTCGCATTCATCAATAATGCCATTTAATTATGGCGGTCGTAAGATGTACGTTTATAGCGCAATAGGTGGATTGGCCGGGATTGCGGCTGATGGACAGGATGTTGGAAAAGTACTTTGGAAAACGCCTGCCTGGAACCATTCAGTAGTGGCTCCATCACCGGTCTGTATGCCTGACGGGAAAATTTTCATGACTGCCGGCTATGGTGCGGGAGCTATGATGCTTCAATTAAAGGAAAATGGTGGTAACTTTGCGATAGAAGTTTTGGAAACGTATCTTCCGCGCTTCGGACTTGCATGCGAACAGCAAACTGCTTTGTTTTGGCAAGGCCATCTTTTCGGAATTTTGCCTAAAGATGCAGGCTCGTTGCGAAATCAATTGGTGTGTGTCAATCCTTCAGATTGTAAGAAGATAGTATGGTCGAGCGGACAAACTGCACGATTCGGCTTAGGTCCTTATATGATTGCCGATAATAAATTATTCATTCTCGATGACGAGGGAACATTAACCATTGTCAGACCAGGCACTTCAAAATATATCCAGCTTGATCAGGTAAAAGTGATCAAAGATGGTGCTGATGCATGGGCTCCTCTGGCAATTGCAAATGGATACTTGTTATTAAGAGACTCAAAAACAATGATTTGCATTAATATGAACCTTTAAATTCTATTAAATGAAGAACAGAGGTATCGTTATTTTTTTAATTGTTCTGGCAGTTATTATCGTTGCGGTAGTGGCTATGGATTTTAATTCCACCAAACCCGATCAGCAGCAGCCAAACCCTTATGCACTGAATATTGACCAGTTTTCAAAGGTTGACAGTGCCCTGATTCTATATAAAGAAAGCCGCGATTTTGCTATCAACTTTTCAGAGGCTGCAGGAGTCGCTTTTCGTGACAATCAGCTTTTTGTCGCAGGAGACCGGAAATTACAAATCATTGAACCTACCGGCAAACTACTGAAAGAGATAAATTTTAATCAAAAGCCAACCTGTATTTATGCATCATCGCAAAATATATTCGTAGGATTCAGGAAATCGCTGACGATCATGGATCACAACGGAATTACAATTGCGGAATGCAACCCATTCTCCGACAGTACAGTGATCACATCCATTGCCGAAAAATCAGGTATTATATTTGTCGCCGACGCCGGAAAGCGGATCATACGAAAATTCTCCCTTGAAGGAAAAGCACTCGGGAGTATTGAAGGGAAAACCGGTAATGATCAGATCCACGGATTTATTATCCCAAGTCCTTATTTTGATCTTGCTTTTAACGCTGATGGCGAATTATGGGTCGTTAATCCGGGAAAACATACACTTGAAAATTATACCACCGAAGGAGTTCTTAGAACTTGGTGGCAGGCTTCATCAATTAAAATCGAAGGATTCAGCGGATGCTGTAACCCGGCACATTTTGCCTTTTTACCTGACGGAAGTTTCGTAACAAGTGAGAAAGGGATGGTGAGGATTAAAACATATCAACCGTCGGGCGAATTTTCAGGGGTTGTAGCAGCACCTTCAAAATTCAATGAAAATAGTCATGCTCCAGACCTTGCAGTCGATCCTCAGGGTAATATTTATGCCCTCGACGTTGATAAAAAAATGCTCCGCTTATTTGTAAAAAAATAGTAATGATGGACAGAAAAGATTTTTTAAAAAATGGGGGTCGCTGGGCTATTTTGTCTTTAATTGCACTTTGCAGCTCATATCTGGCTTATCAGGAAAAAATTGTGTCTCCGGAGAATTGTTCAGTCACCCCACAATGTAAAAATTGCGGTCAGTTCGCTAAATGTGAACTTCCACGAGCTGGTAAGGAGAGAAAAAATGGAAAATAATGCCAAAAATAGTCGTAGGGATTTCATAAGGAACAGTACCCGAATCTCACTTCTGCTCTCGTTAGGTGCAGTGGGGGGAATTGCAGCCAAGCACCTCACATTAGAGAAGCAGGTATGGCAAATCGATCCATTCAAATGTACACAATGCGGCAGATGTGCAACTTCATGTGTGATGTCTCCTTCAGCCGTGAAGTGTATCCATGCCTACAACCTTTGTGGTTATTGCGACTTATGCGGAGGATATTTGAAACCCGATGCCAATCAACGATCTACTGCCGCTGAAAATCAGCTCTGTCCAACGGCTGCCATCAAACGAAGATATATAGAAGAGCCTTATTTTGAGTATGTTATAGACGAAGCGCTTTGTATCGGCTGCGCAAAATGTGTCAAAGGTTGTACTTCATTTGGTAACGGTTCATTGCATTTACAGATTATTCACAGCAGATGCCTCAATTGCAACCAGTGCTCTATTGCCAGATTGTGCCCTTCGCAGGCCATCAGTCGTGTAAATGCAAGCAAATCCTATAAGGTAAAGGGAAGTTTTACAAAATAAGTAACCGGATCAATTTTAAAAAATATGAATATAAAACTTATCATAATAATAGCCTTCTCCTATCTGTATGGATTCTTTGAAATATTAATGAGTATAAGGCAAAGACTTAAACGGAAAAAAGAGATTGTAAAAGCAGGAGATAAGGCGAGTATTTGGATTCTCTTTCTATTCATTGGGATTGGTTTCTTTCTTGCCTTCAGGATTGCGGTAACAAGTTTAGGGAGAATTTATTTTTGGAATACCTTTTTTGCAATTGGAGCAATATTGACAATCGTCGGATTAATAATCAGGATTAAATCAATTTTAACACTTAAACAGCATTTCACCTATACTGTAACAAAAATTGAGAATCATGAGATTATCGAAACAGGATTATATAAAAGTATAAGACATCCAGGGTATTTGGGGCAAATTTTTATTTTTATTGGCATAGCAACTTCTTTATCAAATTGGCTGTCAATAGTATTAATGTTTTTTCCGGTTTTATTGGGATATATTTACAGGATAAGTGTGGAAGAACGGTTTATGATCAAACAAATGGGACGGAAATATTTAGATTATCAAAAAAAGACAAAAAAATTAATCCCGGGAGTCTATTAATAATCAAATTATTATGCATGAAAAATTGGATTAAAATAGCACTTATTTTCACTTTGCTGTTGTTCTCATTAGCGGGAATGGGTCAGAAACAACGTTTTCCCAAACCAGAATTTGGGACCGGTTACAGCCAGCCTTCTCCAATAACCCCTGAACCTCGCGCATTGGCACTTGAATATACGGATGTAGTCATTTTAATAATTGTACTCTCTCTGGCAAGCTGGTTTGCCATAAGAAAACGAACGCGTAAAGGATTGCTCTGGCTATCAGTATTCACGCTTCTATATTTTGGATTTTACCGCGACGGTTGCATTTGCTCCATCGGATCTATTCAGAATGTGGCACTTACAATTTTTGATCCGGGGTATGCCATTTCAATTACTACTTTACTTTTCTTTTTACTCCCGCTAATTTTTACCCTATACTTTGGCAGGACTTTTTGTGCCGGGGCTTGTCCGCTGGGCGCCATACAGGATCTGTTGATTGTCAAGCCGTTAGTTTTGCCTGAGTGGCTCCGTAAAACACTGGGAATCATACCATATCTTTACCTGGCGCTTGCTATCCTATTCGCTGCCACAGGAACCGACTTTATTATTTGCCGTTACGATCCGTTTGTTGGCATTTTCAGGATGGATGCTCAATTTCATATGGTAATTATTGGAATTGCATTTTTATTGATGGGGATGTTCATCGCCCGTCCCTATTGCCGGTTCTTGTGTCCTTACGGCGTACTGCTCAACTGGATGTCACGATTTTCGAAATCACACCTCTCGATCACACCATCTGTTTGTATCCAATGTAAACTTTGCAGCGACTCTTGTCCTTTCGATGCGATAGATGTTCCAACGGATCAAAAAGAATCACAAAATACCCAATGGGGTGTTAATCGTTTTATGGTATATGCACTTTTAATTCCATTTTGGATTTTTATCGGAGGCTTTACTGGATCAAAAGCGCATGTCTGGATTTCAAAAGCCAATCCGACAGTTTATCTTGCCGAGTTATTAATTTCAAAACCTGAAGTGCGAAATGATCTGTTAAATCTTGATGTTCAAGCATTTTTAAGCTCTGGCAAATCAATGGATGCTCTTGTGCAGGAGGCTGCTGTGATTCGGCAAAAATTTTATACCGGAGGTTGGTTAGCAGGTGGATTCATCGGGCTTGTCATAGGCATGACACTCCTGAGTCAGGTAGTATACCGAAAGAAAAATGATTATCAACCTCATAAAGGTAATTGTTATAGTTGCGCCCGTTGTATCAATCATTGCCCCGTAATGAAGTAATGTTGTTTATCATCTTATTGAAATGGAAACAGAAAGTAAATTAAAATTATCTTTAAATATCGCCCTTGTTTCAGGAATATTCTGCATCACTGTCGCCTTATTATTGCTTTTGAATTTTTTACAAATGTCAAAAAATAAGCCACTTGAAAGTAAGGCGCTTACGTCATTAGTGAAAAGGCTTAGTCTGGAACCCAATAGCGACGAGCTTAGGCAAGAGATCCGGAATTTTGATTTGCTGGCACGTAAAGCATATTTCAACAGTCAGTGGCAGGTAAAAACAGGTGGTTACCTTCTTTTATTCGGAGCCATCGTATTTGCACTCGCATTACGAGTTTTTTTAGGTTTGAAATCAAAGATTTCAGAACCTGAAGCGAATGATGATAACGATCTGACAAGCCGTATCATGACCCAACGATGGGTAATGATCACAGGATCACTACTAATCCTACTCGGGCTTGGAGCGTCGTATGCCTCTGTCGATCAATTGAAACAGTATGCTATCAACGAATCAACGGCAAAATTAAAACCTGAAGACGATAAAAATGGAATTGAAGTAATCAAAGTTGGCGAAACACCTCAGATTGTACCAGCCGCGAATGTTAATGCAGTCAGTAATCTGCCACTGAATAAAACTGTTAAATCCGACAGCACGGTTGCTAAAGTTATTCCGGTAACAATCGAAAAAATCAAATTTCCCGGAATCAAAGAGCTGAAGGCAAATGCCTCCTCATTCCGTGGTCCTTTTGGCAACGGGGTCTTTTTTCAAAAAGGGACACCCATTGAGTGGGATGCCACTTCAGGTAAAAATGTGATCTGGAAAACCGCAGTTCCGAAAAAAGGATTGAATTCGCCCGTAATCTGGGGTAATAAACTTTTTCTTTCAGGAGCCGATCAGCAGTCACGCGAGGTGTATTGTTTCGATCTGAAATCCGGTAAAATACTTTGGAAACAGCCTGTTGATAATATTCCGGGTAGTCCTCCGTCATCTCCGAAGGTAACTGAAGACACCGGCTTTTCTGCGTCTTCGCTCACCACTGATGGGAATCGGGTGTATGCAATTTTTGCTACTGGTGATATCATCTGTTTCGATATGGATGGGAAAAGGGTATGGGCAAGAAACCTTGGACTTCCCGACAACCATTATGGGCATGCCTCATCTTTAATAATGTGGAAGAATAAGGTATACATTCAATATGACAATAATAAAAGCCGTAAATTGATCGCATTAAATTCGGCAACAGGCGAAACAGTTTGGGAAACATTAAGAAAAGGAAAAATTTCATGGGCTAGTCCTATGCTAGCAGAGATAAGCGGAAAATTTCAAGTCGTACTTTCCACCGATCCTATCGTTGCAGGCTATGATGCCGAATCAGGAGCCGAACTCTGGTCTGTCGAATGTATGATGGGCGAAGTAGGACCTTCTCCGGCCTACGGAAGCGGATTGGTCTTTGCTGCTAATGAATATGCAAAATTAGTAGCCATTGATCCGGTCAAGAAAGCAAAGGTATGGGAAAGTGATGAATATATGCCTGAAGTAGCTAGTCCTGTCTGTGCAAACGGTCTGCTGTTTATTGCAACAAGTTACGGCATTCTGGCTTGTTTCGATGCCTTATCCGGAAAGAAGTACTGGGTTAAGGAAGATGGTCCCGGATATTATTCCTCCCCTGTTATTGCTGATAACAAGCTATATACGTTTGACACCTCCGGGAAAATGAGGGTTTTTGAAGTGGCTAAGGAATTAAAAATGCTGGGTGAAGGAAATGCCGGCGAGAAGATAACAACAACTCCTGCTTTCGCTGAAGGACGAATGTACCTTCGAACACCACAATTTCTCTATTGCGTCGGAATAAAGTAAGCAGGATAAATTTAAATATTGATCAAAAACCGGATAATGATTGATCTGAAGAAGATAGACAGTATAATTGCAGAAAAAGGATCAGGGAAACAATCGTTAATTCCTATCCTTCAGGCTGTTCAGCGCGAATTTAATTATTTGCCTGAGGAAGCGCTTCGAAGGGTTAGTGAAACTACTGCTATCAAGCCTGCTGAAATCATTGGAGTGGCCAGTTTTTACTCGCAATTCCGGCTTGCCCCAGTAGGCGAACATATTATCAGGGTATGTGTTGGCACAGCTTGCCATGTGAAAGGTGCCAGTCAGGTTTACGACGCCTTACGAAGAGAATTCAAACTAAAGGACGGCGAGCATACTGACAAAACACGGAAATACACAATTGAAAAGGTAAGCTGCCTGGGCTGCTGTACTCTGGCACCTGTCGTCCAAATCGATCAGGTCACATACGGTCACATCAGCTCGGATAAAGCCTCTGAAATCATCAAAGACTTTGAAAAACAGAAAGATAAAAAGGGTAAGAAGCTATTTAGAAATTCAGATGGAACTGAGATTCAAGGCGAAATAAGAATTGGATTAGGCTCATGCTGTGTTGCCAGCGGAAGCAGCGAGATCAAGGATGCCGTTGAACAGACCATTAATGAAACCAACCTTCAGGTTAAATTGAAAAGCGTAGGTTGCGTCGGAATGTGTCATCAGGTTCCGCTTGTTGAAATTGTACCTGTAAAAGGAGAGCCAACCCTCTATTCCAAAGTGAAACCCGAAGACATTAAATCTATCGTAGCCTCTCATTTTCAGCCATCCGGACGTTTTTCCAGATTGAAAAATAAATTTATAAGTGCAATAGAAAATATTCAAACCGACCAGAAATGGGATGGAATTGAACGATATGAATTGGATATCAGGGAAAAGCATGTTTCTTCATTTCTTGGAAAACAATTTCCTATTGCCACCGAATTTCGGGGATTAATCAACCCGCTTGATTTAGAAGAATATCAACATCGTGGTGGATTTCAGTCACTTAAAAAAGTATTCAATGAATTTACTCCAACCCAGGTCGTCGAAAAAGTCAAGGCAAGTGGCATCAGAGGTCGGGGAGGAGCCGGATTCCCAACCGGAATCAAGTGGGAACTCGTTGCAAAACAACCCAGTACGATTAAATACCTGATTTGCAATGGAGACGAGGGTGACCCGGGCGCTTTCATGGATCGTATGCTACTCGAATCATACCCTTACCGGATTATTGAAGGAATGATTATTGCCGCTTATGCAGTAAATGCCTGCGAAGGGTATTTTTATATACGCGCAGAGTACCCGCTCGCAGTCAAACGGATCAGGGCAGCACTCGAAATCTGCCTTGAGAATAACCTGATCGGCAATAATATCCTTGGTTCCGGATTTAATTTTAATGTGAAAATTTATGAAGGAGCCGGAGCTTTTGTCTGTGGCGAAGAAACGGCTCTTATCCAATCTATAGAAGGAAACAGGGGATTCCCATACCTGAGACCCCCTTTCCCTGCAGAGAAAGGATTATTTGGATTACCAACTCTGGTCAATAATACGGAAACATTGGCTCAGATATCCTTTATCATGCGGGACAATGTGGATCGCTTTACACGTATTGGAACCGAGAAAAGTAAAGGCACAAAAGTATTTGCCCTTGCCGGAAAAGTAGCGCGCGGCGGATTGATTGAAGTGCCAATGGGAATGACAATAAAGCAAGTCGTTGAAGAAATAGGCGGAGGAATTGCAAATGGCAGAACTTTCAAAGCAGTTCAGATCGGAGGTCCTTCTGGGGGATGTATCCCGGCAAGTCTTGAAAATACACCCATTGATTATGAATCGCTTACGAGCCTTGGAGCAATGATGGGTTCCGGAGGTTTAATTGTACTCGACGACACCGATTGTATGGTTGATATTGCCCGCTTTTTCCTTTCTTTTACACAGGATGAGTCGTGCGGTAAATGTACATTTTGTCGCGTTGGAACCAAAAGAATGCTCGATATGCTCGACAATCTGACACAAGGGAAGGGAAAACCCGGTGATCTGGAGGAACTTGAGAAATTAGCAGACTGGACAAAAAAAGGAAGTCTTTGCGGATTAGGAAGATCGGCCCCCAATCCGGTATTGAGTACGCTTAAATATTTCAGATCTGAGTACGAAGCCCATCTTAACGGGATCTGTCCAACAGGTAAATGCTCTGCACTTATTACCTATTTCATAAATGACGATTGCATCGGTTGTACCAAATGCGTTCAGCGGTGTCCTGTGGAAGCGATCCCGTTTAAACCTCATGAAAAACATGTAATCAACGCTGAATTGTGTATTAAATGCGATGCCTGCCGACAGGTTTGTCCGGTTGACGCAGTTATTGTGCGATAGTCCGGTGTTTTTTTCTATATTTCATTCGTATTTGTAATGCGTGGAATCACAGGTATTTCATAAATATTAAAATATTATGACACAGCAGATACTATTAAAATCGAGGCCAATAGGAATGCCTGTTCCTGATAATTTCGAATTCAGAGAGGTTGAAGTTCCTGCAACCACCAATGGGATGGTCAGACTGATGGCACACACTTTTTCGGTGGATCCATATATTGGTAAGCCTAAAAAAGGTGAAACAGTTGTTGTTTCCGGTGCTGCAGGTGCAGTAGGTATTGTGGCCGGACAAATTGCCAAAATACAAGGTTGCCGTGTTATTGGAATTGCAGGAGATGATCTGAAAGTTGATTATATCCTTAATGAACTCAAATTTGATACTGCAATCAACTATAAAACTACCTCAGATCTAAATTCCGACATTGCATCGGCTTGCCCTAACGGCGTTGACATATACTTCGATAATGTTGGAGGTGAGATTTCGGATGATGTGATCGCACAGATCAACGTTGGTGCGCGTATTATTGTTTGCGGACAAATATCACTCTATAATTCAACAAAACCACCAATAGGCCCTCGTATTCAGCCGACTATATTAAAACGAAGCGCATTAATGCAAGGTTTTATTGTTAATAATTACGCGTCAAGATTTGGGGAAGGTCTGAAGAGCCTGACTCAGTGGGTTGAAAATGGGCAAATTAAATACAGAAACACCACCTACGAAGGCTTTGAGAAACTTCCTGAAGCATTCATCGCACTCTTCGAAGGTAAAAATACCGGTAAATTAATTGTAAAAATATAGTAATAATTCATAAATTATGATTACATTTGGTGCAGTTTTCTTTACATTAATGAAATTATATTATGAAAAAGCAAATGATTAAAATTACAGGGATTTTTTTAATTCTGGTTGTCTTAATAATTGGCGGATGTCAGAAAGAATCAACCACATCAACAGCAATTGTTCCCGGTGACAGCAATACATCCGAAGGGAGTATTGTAATTAGTGACAGGACATTTGAAGGACTTAATGGTATTGTTGATGGCTTTATGGCTACAACAGGCCTGAAATCTGCTGCTATTGGAACTTGTCCTTCAATTACTGCCACGCTAACCAGCTCATTTCCAATTACTATTACAATCGATTGGGGAACAACAGGATGCACCAGTGCAGAGGATGGAATAGCACGAAGCGGAAAAGTTACTGCCTCTCTTTCCGGATTGATGAATGTTACCAATTCAGTTGCAACATTTACATTTGTTGATTTTGTAAACAACGGGAATAAAATTACCGGTGTCCATCGAATTACCTATAAAGGTCCTAACCCTGGAAATAACTGGCCTCGTTACGCTGTTTTCACTGAAGCAAAAATTGAATTTCCCGATAAAAAATTTATAACCTATCGTGCTGAATATATCCGTCTTCAATCTGAAGGATCAGCTACTTTAGCTGTTGCTGATGATGTTTGGCGGATTGAAGGCAGCTCGTCGGGAACTACCAGAGGAGGTACTTCCTGGACAGCCAGTTACCCAAGCGCCTTGGTTAAGAAAAGTTCATGTCAGTGGTTCTCCAGCGGATCTGTTTTGGTGACCCCACTCGGCGAAGTTCCCCGTACCATTAATTTTGGAGACGGAACATGCGACAATAAAGCAACTCTTACAATAGGAGATAAAATCACTATTATTAACCTCTAGTATCACGGTCACACCGATACCCGGAGAGCCACAGAAATAGTTTCTGTGGCTCTCCGTATTTTAGTGCGTTTCCATTGATTTTCCCTGATAAAATGTTACTTTCATCCCGTGGCGCATTATTGAAATACAATCGGATAAAAAAAATGATTCATATTAAAATCGACGGTCAGCAGATCGATGTTGAAGATGGCATTTCAGTTTTAAAAGCTGCGAAATCAATCGGAATCAATGTTCCGGCTCTTTGTTATAATGAAGAACTTGGGCATTTCAACTCCTGTATGCTCTGCCTTGTAAAAGATGGCACTGATGGCAGATTATTTCCTTCCTGCTCGGTAACAGCGCTTGATGGAATGTCGATAATTACCGAAGACGAAGAAATTAAAGAAGCCCGCCAGACAGGTCTCGAACTTCTGCTGAGCGAACATGTTGGCGATTGTCAAGGACCTTGCCAGATCGCTTGTCCGGCCCATATGGATATTCCGCAAATGAACAGGTTGATCGCCGCCGGCAAATTTGAGGCTGCCTTGAAACTGGTTAAAAAAGACATTGCACTTCCTTCAATTTTGGGACGAATTTGCCCTGCACCCTGCGAAGGTGCATGCCATCGGAAAACTGTTGACTCTTCGGTCTCAATTTGTCTTCTGAAACGATTCGTGGGTGACGAAAATGACCTTCATCCTTATGAGCCGTTACCCATGACAGGGAAAAAAGTAGCTGTGATAGGCGCAGGTCCTGCCGGTTTGGCAGCAGCCTATTATTTGCAGCTAAATGGCTATCAAACTGTATTATACGACAAGAATGAACTACCCGGCGGTTTACTTCGGACAGCCATCAACGCTGATATTTTACCAATGCGGGTTCTCGACAGGGAAATCAGCTTCATTATTAATACCGGGATCATTTTCGAAGGAGGAAAAGTTATTGATACCATATCGTTTCAGACAATTAGAAATCAAAATGATGCTGTGATTATCGCTTCAGGAGTAATTAGTGATGAAATAAGAAATTGGGGTTTAAATACAAATCCAAAAGGAATTGAAACCGATCAAAATAGTTACGAAACCTCGATAAAAGGAATTTTTGCAATTGGAAATTCGCTGAGAGCTTCTAAGCTTGCCGTTCGTTCTGTTGGTCAGGGAAAAGAGGTTGCCTGGTCAGTGGCCCAGTATTTATCAGGCGAAGAGCCTAAAGGAGAACCACGCCTTTTTAATTCGCGCTTTGGCCGTCTGCTCCAGTCAGAAATATCGGAATACCTAAAAGAGTCAGTATTGAACGATAGAATATCTTCAAATCATATAATTTCAAATGGTTACACACAAGAAGAAGCTATAAAGGAGGCTCAGAGATGCCTTCATTGTGACTGCAGGGATATTGAAAATTGCAAGTTAAGGGATTTGTCAGGCCGTTACAATGCCAATCAGCGTCGCTTCGCCGCAAAAGAACGAAAAACAATAATCAAATATTTTGCACATAATATTGTCTATGAACCCTTAAAATGCATAAAATGCGGTATTTGTGTTCGTATGACTGCAAAATATCAGGAAAAATATGGATTTACCTACATCGGACGTGGTTTCGATGTCGTAATTGGTGTTCCTTTCAATGAATCGGTTGAATCTGGTCTGTCTGAAACGGCCGAAAAAGTAGCATTAGCTTGTCCTACCGGTGCATTATCCGTTAAAAAATAATTATGAGATTATTGTATCTGATATTACTTGTTTTTGCAGCATACAACTATGCGAATGGACAGTCTTCTTCCACATGGAATATCTTTCGCGGCAGCCAGGAGCTTCCGGGAACCACCAATGTGAACTTTCCCGATAAGCCAAGACTTCTCTGGCGTTTTCAGGCGGGCGATAACATTAAATCGGCAGCAGTAATCAGTAATGGGAAAATTGTTGTCGGCGCTACCGATGGAATTATTTACTGCCTTGATTTAAACGGAAAGCTGGTCTGGAAATTTAAAACTGAAAATTCAATCGAAGCTCCTGCATTGATCCTGAATAACAAAGTTTACGTAGGTAACCTTGAAGGCAATTTTTATGCCCTTCAGCTTTCTGATGGGGCACTTATCTGGAAATACAAAACTGACAATCAGATAATGGGATCTGCAAATTACTGGAAATCAAAATCTAAGACCTATTTAGTTGTTGGCAGTTATGATTACAATCTTCATTGTATTGATGCTGAAACAGGTAAGATGAAATGGAAATACGAATCGGATAATTTCATCAACGGCGCAGCTGCTTGCTTCAATGGGAAGGCGATTTTTGGCGGTTGTGACGGATTCCTTCATATCGTGGACATCATCAGTGGCAAGCCGGAATCTAAAATCAACGTGGCGACCTATGTTGCCGGCTCGTGTCCGGTAAGCGATAAAATGGCATTTATCGGTGATTATGACGGTAAATTTTCGAAAGTTGATATTCAGGCAAAGAAAATAGCGTGGAGTTGGGAAAATGCGGCTGTTAAACAACCATTTATTGCTTCAGCTTCGCTTTCCGGCGATATGGTCGTTTCAGGAAACAGGGACAAAATGGTATACTGTTTTGATAAAAACAGTGGTAAATTATTGTGGAACTACAACAGTGGCAACAGGGTAGAGGCTTCGCCAGTTATTATTAAAGACAAGGTGCTGACAGCCAATATGCGCGGAGATATGGCATTGCTAAAACTTTCAGACGGTTCAGTTGTTTGGAAATATGAAACCGGCAACTCAATTCTTCATAATCCGGGTGTCATCGAAAATCTGATGGTGGTTTGCACATTGGATGGGTCGATTTATTGTTTTGGCAAATAGGTAAGAGTTCCTTTAAAGTTATTTCGTCTTCAACGATTTAATCATCAATTAATTATGAACATCGTCCAGATTATACCAGGTTCAGGTGGCAGTTTCTACTGCGGAAATTGTCTGCGCGACAGTAAATATGTTGTCGCATTACGCGAACAAGGTCACCAGGTGATTAAAATTCCAATGTACCTTCCT
>JBAXOA010000005.1:0-76308 GCA_037133495.1 Mariniphaga sp.
CATCGTACGATCCATTAACGGCGTAGTCGGTATCATAAAAATCCGAAGCGCCCATTATATGACCAAACTCATGGCATATTACGCCAATACGGGTGATACCGCTGCCACTGCTCCCTCTTAATTCCGCTGAGCATGAATAGACGCTAATAGATTTTCCATCAAGGACTACAGTGGAAACTGCTGATGAATGAGCCCAGATTGCATTTGCGCTTACACCGGCAACTTCTTCGCCGTAACCGGCATAAATCACATAAATTCCATCTACTGATCCATCATTATCATTATCAAAATCGGCATAATTAACAAATGGATTGGCCAGATTAATAGCTTCAGTAACCAATGCCCCGGGGTTGACATCATCGCCATTTGCATTGTTCGCCCCATAATAGGCCATATCATGAGCAGCTGTAAACGGACCGGCAACAGTAACAGTTAAATCGAGCTTTCCATAAGAGTTTTCTTTATAAAAATCATAAACGCTTCCCGTTGCTCCATCCGCAACATAGCCAATCTGGTTAAATAAATTTTCAAAATCCGTTTTTGTTTTGGTAAAAGCTTTATCAGTAAATCCGATTAAAAGACAGACAAGTTTTCTGGCACCCGAAGTAGGGAAAGCTTTAAAAGCACTCTTTAGGTACATATTTGAAATACTTTTCATCATCCCGACCTGGCTTTTTGAGTAGCCAAGTCCTTTGGCGGTTTTACTCAGGTATTCATTGTCCTTAAGATTTCTGTCTGATTCATTTTTAGCGGGAATACCTGAAGGAATCATGTCATTAGCGTTACTGAGCACAGCAAATTCATAAATACCCTTCGAATTGCGCATTACAGAGTATCCATCAACGGTTTGCGCCCACTTCACATGCTCGTCTCCCCTTTGAATCAGGATAATTTTAGTGCCATCCGGTTGTATAATCTCAACTGGATATGGGTAAGCGGAAACGCCAAAAGCTGAATGATTATTTGCAAACCAATTTAGAAACAAAAACAGGAAGAGAATCAGTTTTCTCATTTTGTCCGAATCATTATTTCTCCCCGTTAAAATATTTGATTTTCATTTTGCTCCACCATTCGTCGTATCCAAGTTTGGATTTGAACTTCAGATAAACATCCTTACCAATCAACAAAACTCCGATCCAGAACATACCTTCTCCTGCCACAATCAGGATTGTAGTTAATGCAATCTTTATTTTCGCATCTATGGTGAGAAATGGAAGTGCAAATATCGTCAGGAAAATTACTACTGATATCGAAATCAATACTATTCCCAAAGTAAATTTCCACTTTTTTACATTCATCAATTATCCCTTTATCCTTTCTTTCCTAACTATAATGAAACTACGAATAAAATAGCCTAAAGTAACCGCACTTGAAACCATCATCATTACAACCCTTATGATAGCTCCATTATCCATGCGGCCGATTGCCCCTGTCAGAGGCTTTATAAGCGCAATCAAAAACAGAAACGTCAGAATCACAGAGAAATGTGCAATTGACCTATTCCCTGATTTTACTCCTTTAATCAACGAGAGTAACAAAGCTCCGGCAAATACCGGAATAAGAGCGGTTGGCGATGGTGTTTCGGAACCCCAATAACCCCAGAGACCGAGCAAAATAAGAACAAACGCATTCATCATGCTCACAAGATATACTTTCATCAGAAGATAATTTAATACATAATCAGGATAACAATCTTGTATGAAATAATGTTGTTAAAAGAGCAGATAAGTAACGGGAATTATACGTTTTTATTTCTCTCCGCTGAATTTTGTTGGATACCGTTCTGTCCCTTTCATTGCAAACCAGATGATCCTGTTAAACAGATCGTCATCTCCGGCATCAATGTGGTCGAATTGCGGCTCAAGACTTTTACGTGCAAAATGAAGTGCGGGCCCAGTCAAATCAGCTAAACTCTTATTCATCTCATTCAAGGGAATTTGGTTAGGAAGCGATTTGAAAGGGGCAAAATCGGGGGTATAAGTAAAGCAATCAAACATTGGCATGGCAGTAGCATCACTGATGTTCATAGGAGGAATTCCAAGAATCTGCTCGATAGTACGCACGATGGACACCTGATTATAATTCGTCCTTACTGTTTTCTTAAGTCTGGAATAGGGACTAACAACTGCGCCCACTGTACGGTAGGCCGATACATGATCCCAGCCATCCTGCGAATCATCTTCGGTTATAAAAATAGTGGTATTTTTCCAAAAGCGGCTTTTGGAAATTGCCTCGATAATCCGGCCCATTGCCAGATCATTATCAGCGACAAAGGCCCTTGGTGTAGGTAACCCCGGCCGGGTTCCCGAAGTATGGTCATTTGAAAGGGCCATCACCATCAACTCAGGCAGTTGGTCACCCTCTAGCTTATCATACGCATTCAGTTCGTCAATAAAATTCTTCGCTCTCAGGATATCCGGAATCAGATGATTATCGGAGCTGGGGAAATTCGGACTTAGAATTTTTTCAACAGGCTTGATTGTCGTCGAGTTTTTAAATTCAAATTTCTCTCCTTTTTGAAATCCCTCATAAATTGAAGTCCAGTTGAGCTTTTTATCAAATTCCACTTCACAGGCTTCTCCGTAAATCCGCACACTTTTTCCGTTTCTCAGTGCATTATCCCAGATAAATCCAGTGGGGGCATAAACAAGTGCATCATTCTGAACATGAGGATAACTTCTGATCCAAGCCCGGACATTTTTTTCCACATAATCCGTCACAATTCCCATGTCTGTCCATTGGTGTCCTTCGGCAGAGCATTTCCCGGAGGCATAATAATTGTCCATCAGCAGAAATTCGTCTGTAATTTTATGGATGTTCGGTGTGACTTTTTTCCCGAAGACGCATAATGTCGAGTCTCCGTCACCGGAAGGTATATCGCCAAGTACCTGGTCGTAGGTTCTGTTCTCTTTTATGATGTAAAGTACATGTTTGAATACCGAAGGCTCACCTATTCGGAGTGGAACAGGAACCGGCACCAAATTTTTTCCGGGAAGCTTATCGGTGAGCGCAAGTCTGAAAAGCTGATTGCTCTTTTCCACCTTCTCTGTATATTTATTCAAAGTTGATTTTTGCGGTACGGGAATGACAGAAACTGAAGCCATCATCCGGTGTGAATTATATGTTGCCTTACCGGTCTTTTCTGAAACAGACGGGATTCTGGAACCTTCCGCTTCAATATTGGCCACAAACAACAATGAATCCCGATAAATAGCAATTCCTCCCGGATACGCACCGGTAGGAATAAATCCTTCTACTTCACTTTTATTCTCAGAGGAAGCGGTCGAAGAAAGTTTTCCAAGTTTGACAACTGCCAAAGCATTGTCCATCCCATTGGCAACAAAAAGCGTTCTACCCGTGGCATCAATGGACAGTCCATTTGGAGAATCACCGAAATAGTTATTTTTATCAGGAGTCAGGCGAACTGATATCTGTTCAGTCACCACGTCCGTCTGCGTATTGATAACAGAAACCTTATCGCTGTTGGCATTGGCTACATAAACGAATTTCTTGTTATTGCCGGTTATGATGTCATTGGGATGCAATCCAACCAAAATCTCCTTTATCAATTTGCCCGTTTTTGAGTCAAAAACTCCTACACTGCCCTCGCGGGTCGCGCCAGTAAGCGGATCAACTTTGGCTGCCCCCCATGGAACGCCGGCCACATCTGTATCCGCTTTATCAGGAACTGAACCGGCCCAGTTTGAAACATACAACTTTCCATTAGCCTCCGTGATCCCGAAGGGCGCCACTCCTGCCGGAACTGACCAGATCGTTTTACCAGTCAAAACATCCAGCTTTTCAATGGTATTATTTCCGTTGAGCACAACATAAAGTTTTGGAGAGCCCGATTCTTCATTTACAAGCAGTTCGTTTGGTAAAGCCGAATCAGCCGGTTTTACCGCTACAAAAGGAAAGGTTTTCAAAACACTTATTTTTTTCTGATTCCACAATGCCTGAATAACAACCGATTGACCTTTACCTACCGCACTCCAGAAAAGTTCATATCCATCTCCTGTTTTAAGCCATGAAATTCCGGAATAGGTATTCATTAACCCTTCCTTGGTAAAATAGCTTTTTAGCGGAAAGCGTGCAGCTATCTTTTTTGAAACCGGATCTATGATAACAATTGAGTATCTTCCTTCCACTGCAATCCATTTTCCATCAGGCGAAAGGGCACAGTCGAGGGCGTGATTCTCATTCTCCTTATCTCCAAAATAGATCTGCTCACCTGCCGGATCGATCCATTTATTGTAAGGCATCAGAACCGGAAGATCATTCCCCGAAAGGGTGCTGTTCTCATAAGAGCTTAAGTATTTCTTTTGCTGCTTTAAGGACTTCCCAGACTGCGAAAATGCAGACTGCGCTGATAAAAACAATAATGACGCGACGATCAGTGATAGAATATTTTTCATTTTATTGAAGAATTAATTTCGTTTAAAATTTCAGGTAAAAATAAGAACCAGTTTTTATCTGTCTGAACTATTTTAAAAATTTAGTATTTACAATAATATCGGATTTTTTTTATTCGGCAAAGTCCTCATAATGCCCACCGATGGCAAATATATGAATTGAATTATCATTGAATTTATAAATAAGCCGATCATATTGAGATAATTTTCTAGACCAAAAACCCGTTAATTCATACTTTAACTGTTCCGGCTTGCCTGTCCCCGATTCAGGATTATTCCTTTGCATCTCCTTTAAAATACGACAAAGATTTTTATGAAGTATTTTATCTTTTATCCTCAAATCTTCATAAACCATCCAGGTATTCCCCTCAAAAACGATTGATCTCATCAATTTGTTTCTGATTTGGTTGATAGCCACTACCACTCGAATAGGTTTGCAATGATTCAGCAACCTGACGCATCAACGATTTGTTTCTCAACACATAGAGTGTTTCCTGATCACGTTCCCAATCTTCAGCACTTACAATAATGAAATCCTTTCCAGTCCGGCGGTTCACTCTTATAGGAAGGTGCTCCTCAATGGCCTTGTCGACAAAGTCCTTAAGATTGGCTCTGAATTTATTGACTGATAGTTCAATCATGATATTATATGTTATTACCCAACAAATGTACTGTTATTTAGTACATATAAAATCTATTTATTAGTAAATAAAGATAGTTATTAAATATTTCACCTTCCTGACGCCTTTTCTGCAACCATCATCAGCACCGTCTTATCGCTCCACTCCTGACAATGTCCGGCCATTGGGGTGAAGGAAATTTTGGCGTCTGATTTCGGATTTTCTGTCTTATCGAGGTATATTTTCAAAAATCTTGTCGCAACATTCGAATAAAGACCATCCATATCGCCGGACCATACCCAAATCTTACCCTGCAGCTTTGGTCCGAGAATTGTCCAGTTCTTCTCGAGAACTTTCTTTAAATCATATTTCTCCCATTGTTTTGCGATAGCGTGATCTATATCCCCCGTTACCGGATCAAACATTAGTGATGGGAGACCATCCTTGCCTTTGGGTCCGAATACAGCATTGTAAGCACCAAACTGCTGTCCTGAGATGAGGTAATTACCCGTTCTGCTAAGCACATTTTCATCGTAAATGCATTCCTGCATCGAGCCTTTTGGTTCGCCATAAACACTCCGTGATTCTGGTTGCAGGTAGTTAAAACGATTATAAAAAACGCTCTTATCCTGATAAATATTAATAAGGCCATAATGTTCAAAATCAACGGGATCAGGACTATAGGCCCATGCACCATCAAAAAAATCAGGATAAAAAATTTGTAGTCCCAGAGCAACCCATCCACCGGTGGACGCACCGGCAAGAAATCGTTTGCCGGATTCCTTTTTGTAATGCACCTGTTTTTCAATTTCAGGAATCAACTCTTCAGTCAACGCTTTGCCGCAAGGGCCATTATTCTCCGAGTCAACCTGATAAGAGTCGCCGTACGGGCCTTGGGAATCTAAGAAGACATAAATAATCTGAGGTGCACTATTCGAAAACCACCATCCGTAGAAATCTTTATTGGCAATCATCCCGTTTACCCCATCATAACGACCATTCAGTCCAGGTGCACGGTAGCAAATTGGATATGACCTATCCGGATTTTCGAAATATCCGGAGGGAAGCAATACCGATGCTTTTAAAAAACGTGGTCTGCCCCAAAAATCGGATAGTACTTTGCTTTTTATGACTACTGTTTTAACAAATTTATGACTCACAATTGTGTAGGGCGGAATAATTTTATTCAGGTTCATTGTCAAACTGGAACCATTAATCAATACCACAGAATCGACATTGCTAACAAGATTACCAGGAACATCGTCCTGGCCGTCGTCGATATTTTGTTTATAAACAGCCTGGTAATAGATTTTTGCAGAGGGCTGAGTGAATCCGGTTTCAAGTCCTGAGCTGAGGACTTCTTTACTTTTTGTATCAAAGACAAAAGAACCTGATGCATCCCAATTTTGTGGTGTCACACCAATTTTAATATCCGGACTTTTATAAGGCTCTTTTTCCAGTTCCGTTGCTAAATAAAGGAGTAAACGTCCTCCTTTAATATAAGAAGATCTCACCTCCGGTGACACTGTAATGGCAGCCTTTAAAAAATGGCGTTCCTGTGCATTGGTGATGAAAGGAACCGCAAAGATGAAAGAAAACCAGAAAATTACAACTAATTTATTCATTTGTAACTATTTATATTATAACAAGTTGTGGCCATCAGGACGAATTGACCAATTTTGCAAAAATAAACCTTTATACGATATAATTGCAGCCTGAAATACCGGAAATTCCAGAAAAAATCGTTATATTTATTCGTATAAAACTCCTAATCCTCTAGAGCCATGCTAATTGACACAACAAACGGTAGCCTCTATTTCACGATTTTCTACTCGCTGGCATTTCTCCTGGCGTTTATAGTGCTATTGTGGGAAGGATATCAACGGAAAATCCCGGTAGTATCATGGGTGCTATTGTTAATTTTCTCTATTGTTTCCTTTATTGCCGGGACAAAAATTTTCGCTTTTAGCCGCGAAGAGTGGTTGATGATGTTCAATCAGGCAACTCTGATTCCGACCTCAGAAAAATTTCTTCTGGGTGGAATATTCCTGGCGACAATCGCCATTGTAGCCGGAAAATATGTTTTGAAGATAAAACAACCGGTGTTGGATGCATTTGCATTTGTCTTCCCAATCGGAATTGGAGTTCAAAAATTCGGATGTTTTTTTAATGGTTGTTGTTTTGGAAAACCAACTAACCTGCCCTGGGGAATTCAATACACAGCAAATTCATTGCCCCACAATCATCCTTTCCAATCCGGGCTGCATGGAACCGGCGAAATACTCTCTCTCCCAATCCATCCGGTTCAGTTGTATGAAGTGGCAGCGTTATTCCTTGCGGTATTCATTGTATTCAGAACCAGAAAGGTCTGGAAGGCGAACGGCAGTCTGTTTGTCTGTTCAATGCTTTTATACAGTATGGTCAGATTCATAACAGAGTTTTTCATGAATGTAACTGATCAGGCACTATCCGGGGAAACAACAGTCATTTTCAATATGATACAATGGGTAATGCTGGGGAGTACTATTATGCTGTCATTCATCCTTTTATACCGTGAAAAGATAATTACAATCAAAATTCAACCTCCAACGCAATCAGCAATATTTGGGATAAACAGCTATCTGTTGATTTTTTTCATCGAATCGCTGTCGATCTGGACTTTGCGAAATTGGTTTTCTCCTTCAGAGTTGATTGCTGTTTTGCTTACTTTCTCGATTTCAAGTATTATTATCTTTTTCTGGATCCTGAAAGAAATTGCATCCTCAAGGGCAAAATTATTTTACTCGTGTTTACTGATTCTGCCCCTCTTAATTACAAGTCAAACGATTCCGCCATCCCAAAGTGATTCAACCCAGGTGATCAGGACAAAAAAAATCAGTTTTGGAATGACTTCCGGGAATTTTGAAAATTCTTTCAGCCGAATAACAGGCTCTGCCGGGGATGGATGTGGTAACACCTATGAAAACCATTATATTAAACAAAAATATACCGTGGGGGGTGCTGCCTATTCTGTAAAAGATGAATATCCACAAAAGAGATTTTCCACAAATTATGGTGTGAATATGTATTTGGGACAAAACAGTGAACAACTTGATTCAAAAGGGACTGAATCAAAAACCGTTTTGTATGGCTTTAATCCGTACATAAAATTCGACGCCAACTGGTTTGGAATTGGCGGGGGCATTCATGTCGGCAACCTGGTTTATACCAGTAGCAGCATTACAGATCACGGTGATGCAACCAAAGCGATGGAAGAAACATCGGTCTATCCTCAAGCCTATTTACGCGTGGGTCCCCAAAAAATATTCTATATCGACTACCATCTGGGCGACCAATTTCCTTCACCATTCCCCTGCTTTTATCAGCAAATCGGCATTGGATCAGGACTTGGCTTAAACGATGTAAATTTTCGTGCCGGTGGTTTTATAACTCCGGAAATCGGAGGATATTTTTCAGCATATTTTCCTGTTAGCAAGGCTCTTTCGCTTGAGCCTATGGTGGTTCTAACCAGTTCGCATCTTAACCATTTCTCAATTGGAGTCCATTACAACATCACCTCCGTTACATTTTACAAAAAGACCAAACAAAACTGACCGGATCAATCAACTTGTGGGCAGGTGGTATTAGAAAGCGTAAATACCTGTCTTCTTAATTTTATTTAGTTCAGTTCGTTTATTCTTTAGAGCCTCTTCCAAATCAAAATCATCTTGTAGACCCAACCAAAATTTAGGAGAGGTCCCAAAATACAAACTTAATCTAAGGGCGGTATCCGCGGAAATACCTCGTTCCCCTTTTATGATGGCGGAGGTCCTTGTTTGAGGAATCCCAATGTCCTTCGATAATTTATATGCAGTTATATTCATTGGTTTTAAAAACTCTTCCAAAAGAATCTCGCCCGGATGTACATTTGCGAAATTTTCCATAATCATTTCTCAGAATCATAATTACGACAATCGTTACTTACGGCAAAGATAAGTATTTCTCAAATACAACAAACAAATTCAAAATACCCTTATCACCTTGATGTCAAAAGCCCCGAAGCTTAAAAGCTGGCTGTAATTTTCTTCACAGCGATGATCTGAACCGGTCCCATCAAACCTGAAGCAGGCAATGTTTTAAACCCGAACTCTCTGGGGATTTCTGTACTTACGGCACCACTTCCAAACACTGGAACAAGTTCCTGTGGAACCGGAGGAGGCTCTTTCATTGCAGAAACTCTGTTGATCAACGTATTGGTCACCAGAATGACCAGCTTATTTTCACCCGGTCTGACGGCGCCGGTAGCATCCGGTTTCTGACCCCGCATCCACACACTTCCGATAGGTTGATTATTCAGCCTTACTTCTGCGATATTCCCAACCTTCCCCAAATCAAGAAAAAGCCGGATATCTTTCTGCAGGTATTCGGCGGGCAGATTGAAACTGATTTCGTAACGCCCTGTACCGCTAAAATTCCGGCTCGATGGATCATCAACCCACGAATAAAGGGATTCAGTCTGTTTTGAAATAAGTGGAAAACCATCTCCTTTCAGTTCAATATTCCATTTTCCTGAGACCAGGAAAGGTGCCGGTATTCCTGAAACTAAAGTTGTTATCGTTCGCTCCTCCGCGCCTGATTTTAGGGTTGTACAATAAGTTCCGTTTTGAAGTGCATATGCTTTGAGTCCGTTTTTGCCGGTTTCGGAAATCTCAGAAAAATTAGATCCGGTCACGTAAGCTTCCGGTTCTCCTGTCGAAAATTCCAGAAACAGTGATTCATAAGGAGCCAGATTTAATGGCACTTTAATGCCGTCTTTGACTTCACAAAAACTAAGGACCGGAGTAATTTCGCCTGTAAACGGATTCCATTTACGAATAACCTTATTTTTCACCCGAAAAGTTACTGGAATTATGCTTTGCTTATCCTGAACATTGGAAACAAAATAAAAATCTCTGTCAGCTAATTTTCTGTGCAGAAATGTCAGTCCGTCGTTCTTTCGCAATCCTTCAAAGGCAAAATCGATTCCGAAGTCGGGGGCGATATGCCGGCGGATGGTCTCCAGAAAGGGATCGAGCGCGCTGCTTCGTTTATCCCACCAAATCTGACGATCGATCACATTTTTAAGTTGATAAGTGCCGCCTTTACCAAAAGGATTCATCTTCACTCCCTCTACTATTCCCGGACCGCTCAGCCCATAGGGGTTATTGACACTCGTTGAGGGAAGCTTTGGTATATTGAATAAATTATTGGCGAGCTCCTTCACCTTCAAATCCGATTGTTGGTAATCAGCCAGCCCCGCTGATCGTTCCGGAATCCGCTCCAGAGCGATGACCACACCACCCTGCTCAACATATTTTTCAATGAATTGCAAGGTTTTAAGGGGAATCGTCTCCACATTGGGGAGTATGAGCATTTTATATTCCAGATTGCGAATTTTAATTTTGCCATCCTCAATTTTTGACAGATTTTGCAATGCATCATCGTTGATCAAATCGTAATTATACCCGTTGGAAATAAGCAGATTGCCCAGTTCTCCCCAATTGAAGTCGCGTGTCCACCTGCGCATGTTCAGTACATTTAACGCCCATTGATTGGCAAGTGGTGAATAAAGTGCAATATCGGGTGAAAAATCACCCTGGCGGAGTAAGTAAGAGCAGCGGGCAATATATTCAGCCAGTTTGGGATAATAATTCCACCATACATTCTGCGGTTGTATATAGGCGGCAAAAGGGAGAGAACGTGTGGGAGAAACACTTTTTTCAGGCGAAAAATTAAATCCGTGATTATAGAATTTTGTAGCGCCGGCAAGAAGGTAGCCATCACTGGCAATTTTCAGTTCTTCGAGTGTTTCGCGGTATCTTTCCCAATGAATAAAAGTATAAACTTCGGCAGAAACAACTTTCCGTCCATAGATATGCGCACCGGAGGCAACATATTGTTTAGGGCCGATTCGGGTATCGAACCAGTCGGCAGCATCTTTCTCCCCGGCTGTAATTTCCATTTCAGGAATATGAGCCATTCCGGAGGCTTCAATATTATCGGTATTGAAACCATATGCTTGTATTCTCCCCTGAACATGATGCGCCTCACACCATCCCAGAAAAGTCTTGAAGAAAACGTTTAATCCAGTTTTATGGAGAAATTCGTTCACATCATACCTTATTTTGGGTGAAATATCCCCTACTTCCCACCAAATGGCAGGCAGAAAAGGCGTTAGATCATATCCTTTCTCATTTTTAAATGCTTCCAATAATCCTGTCGTCCAGTTGATACCACTTGAAAGACTCGCCAGCTCGAAGCTGTCGGCAAAAAATGAATCAACAGTTTTCCCAAATTCATCGCCAAAAGCACTGTAAAATTTGTTTCCCAGGTATTCGCAATAACCTTGCATGGCCTTTTTATTGAAGTGATCAACGGCATTGCTTGTTCCGTTTTTCTTCAACCAAAATGCCATCAAACGCCATTCTCCTTCAGGTACTTTCCATGCTATTTTTTTTCCGGTAACCTTGTCCGTGAGGCTGACCAGCGATTTTTCAGTAATCTTCCCATCCCGGCCAATCTTACCTGCAACAACTGCCAATAATGTTTCTTTTCCATCCAGTTTGGGGGTATGTATTTCCCATGATCTTTTAGTTTTCGTTAATTTATCCGGCAAATCTCCGCTGAAATCCTGATTGCCTGCAATATCTATAAAGGTCGGAACCATATCTTTACTCTTATCTTCCTCCTTCACCCATTCTCCTCCAATAATCCATCCCGGACCGCCAAAATTAAGTGAGACTTCCATCCCCAGCCGTTTTGCCTCTCTCACAGTATGTTTTAGCATCTCCATAAATTCGTCCGACAAATAAGGGATATTCCCCTTTTCATAAACCGGACTCATTGAAATTTGCTCTACACCCCTGATTCCATGACTGCGCATCTCCTCCAGTTCATGGGTAATCTCAGCTTTTGAAACAGGATTTCCGGGCCACCACCAGCGGGTATGCGGCCAGCAATCAAGAGGTGGATTTTTAAAATTTATCCCGATGGGATCCTTATTAATTCCTCCGGAATTTTGAGCATCTGAACTGAATGCAGCAAGAAGAAAGACGGCGAGAATCAGGTAAATTATTTTCATTTCGTTAGTTTTAGTAAAAGCAGTTAAAATTTGGCTTAAGACTACCTTTAACACAAAGTAAAGCTCTTTTAATTGGAAAGACTACCGATATTTTAATTAATTTCCATGGTTAATTACCCAATTTGGGGATTCTATTAATGAAGTAGTTAAAAAACTATGAAGAATAGACAAAAACCTATTAAATCAATTCAGTCAATTTAAATATGTTTGACAAACAAAACACCAAAACTTTCAACACAAACTAAAAAAATCAGCGTATGAAAAGCTCCTCTGTGGACAAAAATGCAACCTTGTATAAAGATAAGGCTATCAGCATTGTTTTTATGATAAAAACAAAGACCTTTTCACAAATTAAATTACTGTTTTATTGTTTGTTTTTAGTCTTTGGCACACTAAGCATCAACACGTTGGCGCAAACTTCCGGTCAGTTACGTGATGGAAAACTCCTTAGAGGCGATAAATGGCTTCCATTCAGCTATCCTGTGAAAGCCGATTTCTATATCTCCCTTCAAGGCGACGACCGTTGGTCAGGAACACTGCCGGAGCCAAATGCCGGTAAAACGGACGGACCATTTCAAACCATCAAACGGGCACAAAAAGCTGTCCGTGAATTAAAATCAAGGGTCTTTTTCCCCAAGGATATCCCGATAGAAAAACGTTGGATTGGTTCACCGCATCCTTTGGGAAGAGGTAAAGATATACTGGTTTATATCCGCGAAGGACACTATTTTTTAAGCCAGCCAATATTATTTGGAGCTGCTGATGGTGGCGAGAGAGTGGAAACGAATCTTCCAACCGGCGCATTCGAATACCATAAATTGAAAGATCATTATGTGACATATGCTGCCTATCCGGGAGAAAAACCTGTAATTTCGGGAGAAGTTGCTGTCTCAGGATGGAAGAAAACCGGAAAAATATGGAGTGCCCGATTTGACGCCGACACTGCCGCAATGCTGGTGGTAGATGGTAAAAAACAAGTGCTTGCCCGCACTCCGAATGAAGGCTACTTCACGCCTCCTGCAATCTCTAAGACAACCGGTGAACTTTATTTTAAAAAAGGAGATCTCAAAGCATGGAAAGAAATGGAAGG
This sequence comes from Mariniphaga sp., assembly GCA_037133495.1. Lineage (GTDB taxonomy): Bacteria > Bacteroidota > Bacteroidia > Bacteroidales > Prolixibacteraceae > JAAFHB01. Next base: position 13,222 of record JBAXOA010000005.1, read on the forward strand.
CAACAGGATAATAATGCTTCTGCGCTGGCATACAGGCATTAATTCAATTACAAAAGTGGATGAAAAAGCTGGTATCGCTACTTTTAAGAATCTTCAGGAGGGAGTCGTTATCGTTCCTCCAAGGTATTATGTTGAAAATATAAAAGCGCTTCTCGATGCTCCGGGAGAGTGGTTTTTTGATAAAAAAACAAAGGAAATCAGCTATATCCCATTAAATGAGGCAACTGATCCAAACAAATCGGCAGTTGGCGTGCCTGTCATCAATCAACTAATCGAAGTACGCGGAAAAATCGGGCAGCCAGTTCGCAATCTTCGGATTTATGGATTAACCTTTGAAGGCGCGATGACCGGAAAAGGCTCAGCAATTTATAATTATGATGGTGTTGACGGATCGACCGGAGTTGCCGAGGTCCCCACGGCTTCGAATAGCGCTGTCAGTTTTGAGTTTGCACACGCCTGCGAATTTGTCGGCGGTGAAGTTCGTTCATGCAACGGGACCGGAATTACCGTAAAAACAGGATGCTACCAAACGCGGATCCTCTATAATCGTTTCGAAACACTGGACGATGGCGGTGTGTATGCCAACGGAACAGCAAACCCCGGGGATGGCAGAGCAATTATCAGGGAAACCATGATCTCTTATAATAAACTTTACGATTGCGGAGGAGTCAACATTTATTCAAATAATACTTTGATGACCACTATTTCGCATAACTATATTACTAAAACGAGAGGTCGTTATGGGATTGATGTCGGTGGATGGTCAAATCAGGAAGAAGCAATTGACGGCGGATATACTGTGGAATATAATCACCTCGATGATGTCCAGCACGATGCGGACGATTCGGGTGCCATCAAAACGGCCGGCTTGACTTTTAACTCGGTTATCCGAAGAAACCTGATCCATGATGTAAGGGCAGGATTCTTTAACGACAATGTCGGTTTCTGGTTCGACAACATGTCATCGGCCTGGACAACCCAGGAAAATATCTACTATAATCTGGAGCAAGGTGAATGGAAACTTTGTGCAGCGCTGGCTGAAGACAATACCTACAACAATAATTTCAAAATCGAAGCGCCTGTTAACCCACCGGAAACAATTATCGATGGTGATCCTCAGTTTGATGTAAGTAATTTAACAATTGATGCTGCCTCAAAAACAGCATCCGGTGCAGTTGTTGCAGGCAGCGTGATTCATCTTTCTGCCAGTGTTTTAAATCTCGGCTCAACAGGTTCGGCTCCTGTTTTTCTTTACCTTGACGGGAAAGTACATGAAGAAAAACTTTTCCCGGTCATCAAAAATAATACCCGGAAGATTGAATTTGAAATTAGGATTTACGAGAAAGGAGACCATCAGCTGGCAATTGGCTCAACACCCTATCAGACAGTAAAAATTGAAGGTGATAAACCTGCTGTTGTTTTCGAAGATTTCAGAATAAACAGTGACCGGCTCTTAAAAGGGGAAAAACTCAAAGCCACAGCGGTTGCTAAAAACCTGACATCTGAGACACAAAAAATGACCGTTAGTTTTTTCATGGATAATTCAAAAATCGACAGCAAATCAATTGACCTCAACATAAAAGAATCAAAAGAAATAACATTTGAATTTGAGCCTTCAGCCGGAAAACATTCACTTCGCATAGAAAACAGTGCGGAGAAGAATCTGACCGTTTTCGAGGCAGTTGCCCTTGATATTTCGAAGATGGAAATTCACCAATATTGCTCTGTCAAAGCAAAACCATATGAAATTGAGGCAGATGCAAAAACAAACAGGTTTAAAATCACTGCAAGTGGTTCCGATTTTTATCACGCTGAAGATTCTTATGCATCGGTGTATTTGAAAGGTATTAAAGGTGATTTTGTCGCTACTGTAAAAATCAGCCGGTTCGGCGACCGCACTCACGAATGGTTCCGTTCAGGACTATTTGTCCGAAATGATATTTCCAAGAGTTTCGATGTTCAGCCGGGAAGCAAAGGATCGGTGCTGGTATTTGGCACCCCCGGACGGGCAGGAATTCAATACGATGAATTTGCCAATGGCTGTATGCATAAAGCGAGCAGTCAGAACCTGCCCGAAAATTCTAAAACCCCGCTTTATCTGAAAATTGTTCGGCAAGGCAATAGCTTTAGCGGATATATCAGCCTCGATGGCAAAAACTGGATCGTCGAAAGACATACTGCCGCTATTCCGGGAGTGACCGAAGCGGTAGATCTGGGACTTGCTGCAGGAGGACCTGACAAGCGGCAATACTGGGTAGAATTCACAGACTGGAAGGTAGAGGTAGCTAAAAATTAATGATCAAGGTTCAATGATCAATGTTCAATGATATAAAAATATAAATCTGAGTATAAACCAATTTTCAAAGTATGAAAACAGTAATGCTTCCTTTGATTCTTTTTTTGCTCCTTTTAAATTCAGGATGTCAAACAACGCCTCAGCTGTCTGATGATATCTGGAGCTTTGCCGCCGCGAGGAAATCAGATTTGCGCTTAGGTGTGTATATTACGGCGAATACTGTCGACCAGTGCTTTACAACTGAAGCCGGCCGGCGTGAAGCGATTTCTCTTTTAAAATGCAATGGAATTACAAAAGTCTACCTTGAGGTGCACCGTTGCGGCCTGGTAGTTTCACCTGAAGTGCTGAAAAATTCTGTTGCCCTGCTAAAAAAGAATGGATTTGAAGTGATCGGAGGAATTGCTACGCTGCCAGGCGGAGCTATCGGCGTTCCACAGGAAGGGCCGCTGACCTGGCTCAACTGGCAAAACCCAAAATCTCAAAACGATATGCGAAAAATTATGGAGGATAATGCCCCAATCTTCGATACGTTTATTGTTGATGACTTCTTTTGTACTTCTGATACCAGCGCTGAATCAAAAATTGCCAAAGGAGACCGAAGCTGGTCGGAATATCGGCGTGCCCTTTTAACCGATATAGCTCAGAATGTTATTATCAAGCCTGCGAAAGCAAAAAATCCCGCCATCAAAATCATTATCAAATATCCCCAATGGTACGATCGTTTTCACCTCTTTGGTTACGATGTTGTAACCGAGCCAAAACTTTTTGACGGCGTTTGGGTCGGTACTGAAACACGCGGACAATATACGCAGCGCTACGGCTTTGTTCAGCCTTATGAGGGATTTATCAATTTTCGTTGGATTTCAACCTTTGCAGGGGATAAAATTGGTGGCGCATGGTTCGATCATGGCGATTGTACAGATGTTGATTTTATTGAACAAGCCTATCAGTCAGTACTTGCCGGAGCTAAAGAACTGGTGATTTTCAATTTCGACAGTTTTGTGACAGGTCATCCCGGTCATCATCTTCTTCGGCAGGATTTTGAAAAACTGGCTGACCTGGCCAAGTCAATAGCCCAAAATCCTGTTCAGGGTGTGGTGGGCTATAAACCACCCAACAGCAATGCCGGAGGTGATTTGTACCTGATGGATTATATTGGGATGTTCGGCGTTTCGCTCATCCCCGATTCCAAATATCCTGAAAACCCCAAAGTAATTTTCCTGCCAACACAGGCCGCAACCGACCGGGTGATTATCCCAAAGATTCTGAAATCGCTCGACAGCGGGACAAAAATAATCATGACAACCGGATTCATTGCCAACGCTCAGGATGGCGAAAAACTGGCAAGACTGGCTCAGATAAAGTGGCCGCTTAAAAGTACACCGCTAATGTCCGAAACAGTCATTTCTGAAGGCAAACCATTCAAATTAAAATTCCCTTTAAGCATGGCATGTCTGATGGTTCCGGATGGCGCAAGTATTCTGCTCGAGGCATCTAAAGGTCAGCCATTTATGACCCTGAACCAGAATAAAAACATCTATGTACTTAACTCACATACTTTTTCGCAACAAGATTTTGATGCAGTCGGAGAAGTTCTGCTTTGCCCGCGCCAGTTAGGATTGCTTGAACTGCCAAAGCCATGGATCAATACGATCCGTTCCGCATTTCAATCAAAAGATGTCCCCCTTTTGGATGCACCTTCAAGAGTCACAATGCAGCAACTTGCAGATAAAAGTTTTGTGATCCACAATTATAACCAGGAGCGTACGGAGGTACAGATTCAACTTGTAAATACAGCAAAATATATTGACGCATTTACGCGTAAACCAATAAATTCAAATGAGAAGGATCTTAAATTAACCATGGAACCCCGGTCCCGCATCTGGGTTAAAGAACAATAAAAAGTAATTAATCAAATATTATGACAAATTTATCACGTAGATCATTTATTACTAAATCAGCAGTTATTGCAACCGGAGCGGCTCTGATTCCGGGGCTGTCGCAATGTAAAAAAGGGAAAGTAAATATCGCATTCATTGGTGTCGGAGGGCGCGCTCAGGATCATTGGGTTGACTGTCAGACTGAAAATGTTGTAGCCCTGTGCGATGTGAATGATACAGCTGCTGCAGAAGGGTTTAAGACTTTCCCAAAAGCCAAAAGATTCAAAGATTTCAGGGTTATGTTCGATAAGATGGCTGATGATATTGATGCGGTTATCATTGCCACTCCCGATCATATTCACTTTGCTGCAGCAATGACAGCGATGCAATTGGGAAAACATGTATACGTCGAAAAACCGCTGGCGCATAATATCTGGCAAATCCGCACTTTGCGTAAAGCGGCAAAGCATTATAATGTGATCAACGCGATGGGAATACAGGGTCATGCCACCATGGGAATTCGTTATGTTAAGGAGTGGTATGAAGCCGGTATCTTAGGTGAGGTAAAAGAAGTTTTCGCCTGGTTTGAAGGTCCGCAATTTGACCCCAAGGGTTATTTCACAAAACCGGATAGTTATCCTCCAAAGGAAGAGCCTGTTCCAGCAGGTTTAGACTGGGATTTGTGGGTAGGACCGGCAGCGATGAGACCATACAACCCGACATATCTTCCACGTTTCTGGAGAAGCTGGTATGATTTTGGCGATGGCGGTCTTGGCGACTGGGGATGCCACACGCTTGATGCCCCTAACTGGGCGCTGGACCTCGGACTGCCATTATCGGTCGACCCGATCCTGAGAACACCATCGGGTGAAGGTTTTGTATCTGATAAATCTGTATTGAAATTCGAATTTGCGGCTCGCGGAACCAAACCTCCTGTTACATTAACATGGCTTGACGGAGGTGAAAAACCTGAAAATCGTCCTGAATGGGGTCTGAAAGAGATGCCGGGAAGAGGAATGATCATGGTTGGTGAGAAGGTATCACTTTTGACCGGAGGAAGACCGGCTAATCCGAAACTGCTGATACCCGATGCTGATTGGGAACATTTCACTAAAAACCTGCCAAAAGAGACGATTCCCCGTGTTGAAGGAGGTCCGGTAGTTGAATGGATTCGGGCCATCAAAGGTACAGGGCCAATTCCTGGAGCTAATTTTGAATATTCAGCTCCCTTAAGCGAATTGAATGCTGTCGGAATTCTGGCGCAACGTACCAATACCCGGATCGAATATGATGCGGCAAATATGAAAGTTACCAATCATCCTGAATTTGATGTGTTAATTAAGGAGCCTGTTCGCAAAGGATGGGAAGTTGGGGAAGGTCTTTGGAAAAGCTAAAGCTGAAAATCTCACATTAATCACCACAGATTAGGCAGATTCACAAGAGTTTATCTGTGTAATCTGTGGTAATATGACTCAAGCTTATCGTATTTTTAACTCACCAAATAAATTTAAACAATGAAAATTCCGGTTCTTATCATTGGCCTGTTACTTGTACTCTGTTTACCTTCAAAAGGAAATAATCTGACGGCCAATGTGTCGTCGATCGATATTACACCTCCTCTTGAGATGAAATATACCCTTGGCGGTTATGGCGAACGGATGAACCGGCCGGCGGAAGCCATACACGACAGAATCTTTGCCAAAGCTCTCACGCTGAAAATGGGTAACCGGAAATACGCGATAATCACCCTTGATATTCTGGGGCTTCCATCCAATGTAAAAAGTGATCTGATTAAAAGACTTTCAGGCAAAGGCTGGAATATGGAAAACATGATGCTTTTGCCAAGTCATTCGCACGGAAGTCTTGAAATGGCAGCATTGAACAGTAAAAATATCCTGAATAATCCCAATTTAGGGATATTTCAACCCGAACTGCTTGAGTTTTTACTGAATAAACTCGAATTGCTCCTGACAGATGCCGACAAGAACTACCAGTCTGTAAAAATTGGAACTACCAGCAGACTCATTGACGGACTTAACCGCAACCGGCGCAAAGATCCTGACATCGATAAAGAGATGATCATTACCCGAATAGACTTGAAGAAGGGACAACCTCTGGCAGTTTTAGTTAACTGGACAGCTCATCCTACTTTTCTGAGCGGAAAAGATATGCTCGTGTCTGCCGAATGGCCGGGTTATCTCCAAAATAAACTTCAGGAGCTGATCGGACAGGGAGTTACAGTGATGTACTATAATGGCGCCGAAGGAGACCAGTCAACAATTCTGGACAGTCCCAAAAAAGGTTACGATAAAATTGAAATCTACGGACAAAAAATTGCCGGATATGCCTTCGAACTTTACAATGAAATAAAATCCAAAAACACTAATGCATTCAATTACAGCTATAATACAATCTCATTACCCGAACATAACGCACATCCATCGTTTATGAAAACCGGAGGAGAAGAATATGGTCTGGATGAAAATTCAGTGAAGGTTGTAATGGAGGTGCTGGGACCTAAAGAAGTTGGATTAGGAGCCGTCAGGATCGGCGACCTGATTATTTCGGGAGTGCCCGGCGAAATGACTGCCGAATTGGGAATGAAAGTGAAAAAAGCCATTCGAAACAGTGGTGTGAAAGTTGTAGCCATTGGTGGTCTGGCCAACGAATGGATCAGTTATATTCTGAGCCGTGAGCAATACCTTTATGGAGCAGGTTACGAATCAAGCGTGAGTTTCTATGGCGCTGAGCTAGGCGGTTTAATTTCAAAGGAGGTGATCAAAACAGCCCTGATCCTTGCTCCTTCGAAGGTGAATCCTGAATAATAGTTGATTCTAAATCAATAAAGAAAAATGATAGCAGACAGAAGAGATTTTTTGAAAATTTCAGCCATACTGGGCTGGGGCGGTTTAGTTGGATATATTCCATCTGCAACCATAAAGAAAGGTAGCCGGCGTAGGTTTAGTCTTTGCGTAACTACAGAAACGCTCAACAAGAATCCTGATTATTTCAATCTGATTGTCGAAAGTGGTATTACAGACGTCTGGATGCCCATCTTCCTAAATGGATACTGGGCTTATCCGATGGAAGATCTTTTACTTTGGAAAAGCCGGTTCGAAAAAAAAGGAATCGCTGTATATTCATTAAGTGTCCCGCTGGGACATCCGGGAAACTCATTAGGCGGTTCTCCCGATTTTGAGAGTACACCTAAAAATTGGCCGAGAGGAGTTGATATTGACGGCAATAAATATTCAGGAACATCAGTCCATCCATTAATAACAGACGAGAACATCACAGTCATTCAAAAGCTCAGTAAATCAGGCTTTACCAAACTTTTTCTCGACGATGATTTCAGACTGGCACGCACGCCGGGGAAGATAGGAGGATGTTTTTGCCCTGATCATCAGCAAGAATTTCTCAACAAGTATGGATATAACGAGAAGGATTGGGCTCAGCTAAAACAAGATATCAAAGACCGTAATTTGAATTCCACCTTAAAAAACTGGATCAGCTTTACCTGCGACGATCTCACCAAATCATTCAAAGCCCAACAGGCAGCAGCTCCTGATGTTCAGCTTGGAATAATGGTAATGTACCTCGGATCCGAGAAAGCCGGCATCCGGTTAAGTGATTACAAAGGATCACTCATGCGGGTTGGAGAGCTGATGTTCGATGATCGCTCAATGACTCCTGTAAAAGGCAAAACAGATGAACTGTTCAGCGCCCTTTTTCACCGGCGATTTGTCACCCCGGAAATGGCATACAGTGAAACTACTGCCTATCCGGCAGACAAACTGTCGGCTAAAAATATGGCAGCGAAACTTCACATTACCACCATCGCTGATATCAGAAATTCAATGTTGATGAGCGGACTGGAACCATTTCCTTTTACCCATTGGAGCACTCTTTCACCGGCGATGAAAAAGGCCGGAGCAATGCATCAAAAAGTTGCCGGACAAATACCTCAGGGACCATTTAAACATTATTGGGGAGAAAGCAGCCGAATGGTGGGTGACGATAAACCCAACAGCCTGTTTTTAGCATCAGGCATCCCTTTCGAAGTTACAGGCACACCTGCAACCAACGGGTGGACATTCCTTTCGGATTTTGACAAGAATGATGTTGCCAGCGGAAAATTACCATCCAAAGGAACAACATTCATTTATGGTTCAGGTGTTGACAAAAAACTGAACGGGTTGCGGTTTGTAGCTGAAAACCTGACAGATATTTTTGCTTTCAAACATGAAATTATCCCCCAACTAACAAACTCGCCATATGTTGAAGAAGACAAACCTGTTGTTTGCACCTGGTATCCAAAAATAAAAACAGTGCTATTATGGAATTTATCTGAAGGGTTAGAGTCCTTTACGGTGAATTTTAATGGCAACAGGCGGTCTGTCGCAATCAATGGTTTAGATGCCGGCTTAGTCCATTTATAAGATTTAAAAATCAAGATTTATTCAAAATGAAGAAATACTTTTTTGTTTTTACTTCCATTTTTTTTACAATTCTGTTGTTTACTTCTGCAATCGGATCAGCTCAAATAATCGATTTAAGCAAAGCGGTAATCATCAGCCCGGGCCTGCCGGTTTCAGCTTTAAGAGCCACGGCAATACGTGTTTTGCAGGAAGAAGTGGCCTCCCGGACTTCCATCGCTCTTCCGACAACAGCTGTCTGGGGAAAAACGACCGTTATCGCCCTGGCAACGAGCAACGATATCGCGCTAAATCAGGTATTGGTACCTAAACGGGCCGGGGAAAATCTGCCCGAAAATAAAAAAGAGGGTTACCGCATTTTTTGCGATAATAAAGATGGAAAAAATGTGATTTGGATTATTGGTTCTGATGAAAGGGGCATCTTATACGGGATTGGCAAATTGCTCCGCACGGCTATCATGACAAAGAATAAAATAGTGCTCGAAGAGCCGTTGAATTTTGCCGGTTCGCCGATGCAATCCATTCGCGGACATCAATTGGGATATCGCAACCATGCCAATTCTTACGACGCCTGGGACGTTAAAAAATACGACAAATACATCAGGGATCTGGTGATATTTGGCACCAATTCAATTGAAACAATCCCTTTAGGAGACAAGGATGACAGTGTCCATTTTCCCATCCCGCCCGAGGAGATGAATATTCATATCAGCGAAATATGTGCTTTGTACGGTATCGACTATTGGGTCTGGACGCCTGTCTCTGCTGATTTGTCTGATAAAGCAAAAAGGCAGACTGAATTGGATCGTGCTGAAGCATTCTATAAAAAATGTCCTAAACTGGATGGGGTATTCTTTCCGGGAGGCGATCCGGGGGAGAATCATCCCAAAGATGTGCTTCCATTCTTAAAAGACCTGAATGACCTGTTACAGAAATATCATCCCGGTGCAGGGATGTGGATTTCATTGCAGGGATTTAATGCCGAAAAGATCGATTATTTCTATACCTATCTGGAGAAAAATAACCCCGACTGGCTAAGAGGCGTCGTTACAGGACCGGGAAGTCCGCCAATCGCCGAAACGCGCTACCGTCTTCCAAAAAAATACCAGCATCGCAACTATCCTGATATCACGCACAATATAAGGTGCGACTACCCTGTTCAGAACTGGGATCAGGCTTATATGCTCACCATTGGCCGCGAAGGAATCAATCCAAGACCAAACTTTGCGGCCAAAACGCATGCCGCAAGCGCTACATTGACTGATGGATTTATCTCCTATTCCGATGGCTGTCACGACGATGTCAATAAAGTGATCTGGAGCATGCGCGGATGGGATAATGAACTCGAACCTCTGGATATTCTGGCAGATTATTGCCGCTATTTTTTCGGTCCGGATCTTGCGAAAAAGGGAGCCAATGGAATTAATGCACTTGAACAGGATTGGGTTGGACCAATAAAAATGAATGGAGGAATTGAGACCACCTTCGAATTCTGGAAAAAACTTGAAAAAGAAAATCCTCTACTTTCTGCAAACTGGCGATGGAAAATGCTTGTGCTGCGTTCATATTATGATACCTATCAGCAAAGAAGGAAAATTTATGAGGAGAAGCTTGAAAAAGAAGCGAATAAAATACTGGCGGCTGCTAAGGAAACAGGTTCTGAAAATGCAATGAAACAGGCACTTGAAATGGTTAACCGTGCGGATACAAAACCGCTTAATCAGGATATGCACCAAAAGATTGTGCAATATTGCGATGATCTGTTCCACCTGATTGGATTGCAGACTGATGTAGAGCATTACCATGCCGCTAACTCACAAAGAGGTTGCATCCTGCAGTTTGTGAATTATCCGCTCAACAACCGCTGGTGGCTGACCGACGAATTTAAAAAGATAGGCCAAATGGATAGTGAAGCAAAGAAACTGGAGCGGCTCGAGGTAATCCGGACATGGGAAAATCCGGGTCCCGGAAGCTTTTACGATAATATCTCAAACATTGAAACAGGTCCGCGGGTACTCTCCATCTCGTATGATGCAATAGATGTCGCATGGTGGGAAGGAGGCTCAAGCAGAGCACGTCTTTCTTCGCAACTATTTCAAAATGAACCTATTCTGGAATATAAAAATCTCGATTTAAACGGAAAGTATATTATCCGCGTCTGTGGATTGGGGGATGCTTTAATCCGTGTTGACGGCGAACGATTGGAGCCGATCCTCTACAATAAAGGAATCGGAGAATTTAAGGAATTTGTAGTTCCACAAGAAATAACCCGTGACGGTAAGATGCGTGTAACTTTTGACCGCCCGGAGGAATCGCATCTTCGCTGGAGTAAATACTCGCATATTTCTGATGTCTGGCTAATAAAAAAATAACTTCTTAATTTCAATACATGAATATGAAGCATCTGTTTAAATTCTGTTGTACAATTGCAATTTTCGGATTAATCGCATCGTGCACCAACGAGCCGAAAAATCGGCTCGATTTATCAAAAGCCACCATTTTGATTTCAGCCCAAATAAAATCACCGGTTAAAGAATCAGCAGCCACCATACTGAAGGAAGAAATCACCAAACGGACAGCACTTAACCTTCAGACAGCCAGCAACTGGGATGCGAAAACATTCATTGCCGTCGCTCTTTCCGGAGATAAAAATTTATTGGGTGAAGTTGTGCCAAAACGAGAAGGCGCCAATCTGCCCGAATTTAAAAAAGAGGGATACCGTCTTTTTCACGAGGTCAGGAACGGGAAAAATATACTTTGGATAATCGGCGCTGATGCCCGGGGGATCTTATACGGAATAGGGAAATTGCTGATGATTGCGGAAACAAAAGAGAAACAGCTTTCACTTGCTCAGGCAACAGACATTGCCTCGTCACCTGAATATGCCATCCGCGGCCATCAGTTTGGATACCGAATGACCGCCAATTCGTGGGATGCCTGGACCATTCAACAGTTTGACCAGCACTTTCGCGAACAGATTCTCTTTGGTGCCAACAGCATTGAAGGGATTCCATTTCAGGACGAACGGCTCGACACACTCATGAAATATCCCCGTGCGGTGATGAATATTGAGCTTAGTAAAATCTGCGCCAGGTACGATGCTGATTACTGGGTATGGGCTGCGTTGGAAGTTGATCTGAAAAACAGCGCGCAACGTCAGGCCGCCCTCGATAAATACGAAGCTTTATTCAAGGATTGTCCCCGTTTCGATGGGGTATTCTTCCCTGGCGGCGATCCCGGCGACAACCATCCGGCTGAAGTAATGCCCTTTCTTGAAGAGTTGACGGTTCTACTGCATAAGTACCATCCCGGTGCAGGAATGTGGATTTCACTTCAGGGGTTTAACAAGGAAAAAACAGATTATTTCTTTAAATATCTCGCTGAAAAAAATCCGGACTGGTTGACTGGTGTTGCCAACGGCCCCAGCAGTCCCCCACTTGCTGAGGAGCGCCAACGCTTACCAAAAAAATATAAACTTCGCTCCTACCCCGACCTTACTCACACGGTGAGATGCCAGTACCCTGTAAAAAATTGGGATCAGGCATTTGCGTTGACCGAGGGGAGGGAATGTACCAATCCGCAACCCCTTTATTATGCCGGAGTTCATAATCGCGACGCTGTTTACACCGATGGATTTATATCCTATTCGGATGGTGTTCATGATGATGTGAATAAAATTGTATGGAGCCAGATGGCATGGGATACAAAGCAAAACGTACGAAATGTAGTAGTGGAATATTGCAGCTTTTTCTTCGGTTCGAAGCTGGCCGGTGAGGCTGCTGACGGAATTTTGGGATTGGAACAAAACTGGGTAGGGGAGCTTAAAGGTAATGCGACAATCGGGAAGACATTGGTGCAGTGGAAGAAACTGGAAGCTGAAAATCCACAACTGGCATTAAACTGGAGATGGCAGCAACTCGTGATGCGGGCTTATTACGATGCTTACATTCAGCAGCGCCAGGCTTATGAACAGAAACTTGAGCTTGAAGCCAATGCTATTCTGAAAAATGCGAAAGAATTGGGGGCAGATAAAGCCATGGATCAGGCGCTGGCACAGGTTCAAAAGGCCGACAAAGAATTTGTAGCTCAGGATCTTAAGCAAAAAGCGATAAAATATATTGACGACCTTTTTAAATCCGTTGGACTGCAGACCAGTGTGAAATTGTACAACGCGGCGGGTTCCGAAAGAGGTTGTGTCCGGGATTTTATCGACTACCCGCTGAACAACCGTTGGTGGCTCGAAGATGAGTTCAAAAAAATAAAAGACTTAAAATCCGAAGATGAAAAACTAACCAGACTGGAGTTTATCCGAACCTACGACAATCCCGGAGAGGGAAGTTATTACGATAATATTTCAAACACAAATGCCAAACATGTGACTTCCGAAACGGAGGATGCGATAGACTTTCTGTGGGAAAAGGAGGGCCTGAGCCGTAAACGGCTTTCTTCACAGTTATTTCAGTTCACGCCCGAATTGCAATACAACGATCTTAACCCCGGTTCTAACTATCTGATAAGGGTTACCGGATTGGGAGAGGCCCTGTTACGTGCAAATGACAAACGGCTAATTCCCACTAAATACGAAAAGGAATTTGGTGGATTCAAAGAATTTCCCCTTTCGAAGGAGCTGATCAAAGACGGCAAACTGAAGATAACCTTCGATAAGCCTGATGAAGAAAACGTAGGCTGGAGAAATCAATCGCGGATATGCGAAGTCTGGGTTCTGAAAAGATAATGCGTGAATGCGTGAATAAAAAGCCTGAAAGGTTTGAATATGAACAGCCTATGGATTTTTCAAGACGGCATTTTCTTTCGGCAGGAAGCCTGCTGACAGCTTCATCGGTTCTTCCACTGGCAGTCAACGCCGGAGAAGCTCACGACGAGAAACACTATTCAGGGATGTTGAATGTGCGGGATTTCGGGGCAAAAGGAGATGGTGTGACAGATGATACTGTCCCCATTCAAAAAGCGCTTGACCAGGCAGCAAAAACAAATGGCTCGGTGTTTATTCCCGAAGGAAATTACCTCTGTTCCGAATTGAAAGTCAGGGAAGGAACCGGGGTTCATGGTCTTCCGGCCTGGGGCTACAGCAAAGGAATGGGAACCATTCTGATTTTGAAAGATGATTCTTCCAAATGCCTGATTAACATCACCGAAGCCTGGGGCGCTTATCTGTTTGGACTGTGCCTGAAAGGAAATAACCTGGGGAAAGAGATCCATGGGATTATGGTGGACAAGCAGGTGGATTATGGAAAGCACGAAGACACTCCCCGCATTGATACCTGCCGGGTTGAGTTCTTTTCGGGGGACGGGATACATCTTGAAAGAATCTGGTGTTTTGTTGTCCGCCACAGCCATTCGTTCTGTAATCAGGGTTGCGGATTAAAGATTCGTGGCTGGGACGGGTTTATCCTCGACAACTGGTTTTCAGGAAACGGTCAGGTCGGCATTGCTGCTTATGACGAAAATGCCAGCAACACGATTACAGGAAACCGCATTGAATGGAACAAAGAAGGCGGAATCGTTATTAAAGGCGGCGCCCAATATAACATCACCGGAAATTATATCGACAGGTCCGGGCATTGTGGAATTTTGCTCCTTCCGAACAAAATAAGAGGTTGTCATACCATGGCCATCACCGGGAATGTCATCTTCAGGAGCGGAAAACCTGAATGGGGTAGAAATGATGAGTACGATAATGCACATGTGCGAATAGAAGATGCCCAGGGGATTGTTTTCACCGGGAATGCCCTCAACTCGGGCCGTGATGATGGTGCAGGGATTTATTCTCCCGATTATGGCATTGTGGTAAAAGGCCTTGAAAGCTCTGTTATCAGTAATAATGTGCAGCATTTGGGTGCATTAAAACAATTGGTGGTGGACTTGGGAGAGCATAAAGAGGGAGTCATTGTTCGGGACAACGTGGGCACTTTACGAAAACTCTAGTAACCTGCACTACCTTTCCTGAAGAAGGGGAAAGCTGGCAAGAAAGAATTAGAACAAAATGTTATTGAAAAATGAAAGAACTCTACCCGCTTTTTGGCATTGTCACGGCTTTAAATACCCCATTAAAAACAGATAACACCATTGATCTGCATGCGCTGAGAATCAATGTTGGCGAAGCTGTAAAGGCTGGGGTAGCCGGATTTCTAGTTCCTGCAATGGCCTCCGAAGTTTATAAACTTTCGGAGGTCGAGCGGATAAAAATGGTGGAGGTCGTACTGGATGAGGTCCAAAATAAGGTGCCCGTAATTGCGGGTGCCGGTGAGACCGATTTAGCCAAAAGCAGGAGACTTTTGAAATCCTATTCAGACCTGGGTTGTAAAAATGTCCTCTTTCAGATTCCTTATGAAAATGAGAATCAGTTTAAAACCCATTTTTTAAAACTGGCTGAACTGGATCTGGAAATGATCATGTTACAGGATTGGAGCGCCTCAGGATACGGTCTGCCGGATGAACTGATCTGCCACCTGTTCAATAAGGTGCCTCGATTTCGATGCCTGAAGATCGAAACCGTTCCGGCTGGAATCAAATACTCCAGAATTCTTTCTTTAACACAAGGAAGACTGAATGTTAGCGGCGGGTGGGCTGTCACTCAAATGATTGAAGGACTTAAACGGGGTGTCCATGCCTTTATGCCTACCGGAATGCACTGGATTTATACAAAGATTTACAAACTTTGGAGCGAAGGGAAAGAAGAGGAGGCAACCGGTTTATTTCAAACGATTTTGCCTGTCCTTGCCTTTTCGAACCAACATCTCGACATATCTATTCATTTTTTCAAGCGCCTCTTAAACAAACAAGGGTTCTACCCTACCGCTAATGTTCGTGAACCAATTCTTCCTTTCGACACAATTCACAGACAGATTGCAGATCAATTGATTGACCATACAATCGGAATCGAAAACAAAATAAAATGGCTATCAGACAACTAATCAGTTATATCGCACCCGGCGCTCCGGCAACAAGACGACCGGCGACCGGGATTCTCCCTTTTCTAAGACCTGAAATAGGATTTACACCAAAATGGTACAGGGAGGCGCTTGGAATCGACTTTGGCGACAAATGGCATACCAGCCCTGAATACCGCCGGCAATCGCGGATTGAGATGGCAGCGGAATTGGATCGCCGTTTTCCCGGAACACAAATCGGCCAAAACGGAGAAGACGTGACGGATTTGCTCACAGGCACTTATGGCGGCTCGGCAATTGCAGCCATTTATGGTGTCCCGATCAGGTATGACCACGAACAATGGCCAACATCGGAACATCGCTATTTCACAGATGATGAAATTGATAATCTGATACCTCCTGATCTGGACAAAAATGCCCTCTTTCAGAAATTAACGGAACAGCTTGATTGGATCGGCGAAAATGAAGGGAAGATTTATGGATTTATGAATTGGCAAGGAATTCTCAACAATGCTCAACGTCTTCGCGGACAAGAAATCTTTATGGATCTTTTTATCGCGCCTGAAAGGGCAAAGCACCTTTTCGACTGTGTTTGCACCACCATGATCGAAGCTGCAAAAAGACTTCATCAGAAACAGGAAAAATATGGGACAATATTATCATTTTTCACAGTAAGCAACTGCCTTGTCAATATGGTGGACCCTGAATTATATGAGGAATTTTTATTGCCTTTCGATCAAAAAATTGCTGATTCATTCGATGCTATCGGGATTCATAATTGTGCCTGGAGCGCCACCCCCTACCTCGATCATTATGCCAAAATACCAAAGCTTGCCTACATCGATATGGGTATCGGCTCCGATCTGGAGAAAAGCCGTACTCTTTTTCCTGAAACACGCCGGGCCATCATGTACACCCCAATGGATGTTGCCAATAAATCTTTGGAAGAAATCGGCACCGACCTGGAGCAAATCGCCGGGAAATATGGACCATGCGATATTGTGGCGGCCGACATTGAATCGGGAACACCTGACAGCAAAGTGCTTGATTTCATCAATATATGTACTACTATTTCTGAGAAATTCCAATAAGTAACAGGAATAAAATAATTTCGGCTTTTCACGCTGAATGCTAAAAAAAACAATAGTAAAAATGATAAAAAGAATGAATAGAATATCCAAATTAATCGCAGTATTAATATTTATCACAGTGTTAACCGGGATAAATTCCTTAACCGGACAGGTGATTCCGGGAATTCAAAGTGGCAAATATCTTCAGGAAATAAAAACCGATATCAAGTTGCCTAAAGAAGCAGAACCCAATGTGGTGAAGTTATTTAGTGATCAAAACAGTGTAGTTGCTGTAACATCAAACGGTATTTACAGAAATCATAACGGGAACTGGATTGGCAAAGCTTTTGGTTCTGGCTGGCGAATGGCGGCGCAGGATGTAAAAGGAGCCGTTTGGGTGGCTTCTGTTCGCTCGATTCAAAAGGAAGGTGAGGAGGAAAAAATTGAATTACCCGTTTTTGCTCAGCAAGATACCATTCTTTGCCTGATGTGGGAGAATGAAAAAACCCTTCATGTTGGAACGACAAAAGGGCTGTTGACCTGGAGAGGATCATGGACTAATCTTCCGTTTGCTAACGCGAAAAGGATAAACTCAATCCTAAAAACTGCAAATAATGAGTTGTGGCTGGCAACAAATGACGGTTTATTGCGCAGAATGAACGGGAAATGGGTTAATCTTGATGACAACCTGATGGCTTATGGACTGATGCGGACCTATTTTGCGCTTGAAAACGGTAAAAACAATAACGACTTGATGTTCAGCGGACTATTTTCTGTTGGTTGCATTGCAGAAAACGGAAATCACTGGTTATTCAGAGGCGCCGATGGTTTACCTTTTGGTCCTGCAACCACTATCCGGACTTCAAAGGAATCGATCTGGTTTGGAACAGAAAAAGGTGCTATAAAAAAAGATAACGGATGGCATTATTATAATGGAAAGCGCTGGCTTGCTGACAATAAAATCAACGATATACTTCCCCTTAATGAGCGAACTGTGTGGATTGCCACTCCCAAGGGAATCAGTCAGATTCAGCAGGTAGAGATGACTTTAGCTCAAAAAGCCGCAACTTTTGAAGAACGGATCAAACTGCGGCACGACCGTTTTGGATTGGTAAGCGGCTCCAGGTTACTCGTTCCGGGAGATTTGTCGACCAGTAAGACCGGAACCGATGACAACGACGGACTTTGGACAGCGGTCTACCTCGCAGCGGAATGCTACCGCTATGCAGTCACCAAAGATCCGGAAGCGAAGAAAAATGCGATCAAAGCTTACGAGGCGATGGAAAGACTCGAGACCATTACCGGCATTCCGGGATTCCCTGCCCGCTCGCTGGTTGCTGCCGATGAAAGCACGGGTCAGGGAGGTGAATGGCACCTGACAGCGGATAAAAAATGGAAATGGAAAGGAGATACCAGTTCGGATGAAATTGTTGGACATATGTTTGCCTACCCGATCTTTTATGATCTGGTAGCCGAAGGAGCAATTAAAGTGCGCGTCAAAAACCTTGTTCAAAGGATTATGGATCATATTGTCGATCACAATTTTCAGCTGGTCGATCTGGATGGGAAAGCCACACGATGGGCCGTCTGGACACCCGATTCGATCAATTATTCGAATAACTGGTGGTATGAGCGGGGTATTAATTCAATGCAGATACTCTCCTTTTTGAAAGCTGCTTCACATGTAACAAATGATCCTAAATTTGAGAAAGCCTACCTGACCTTAACACAAAAGCATCACTATGCGGAAAATATGATTCAGCAAAAAATGTATGGTCCGTTCGATATAAACCATTCGGATGATGAGCTGGCCTTTCTTCCTAATTACATCCTTCTCCGTTATGCCAATGATCCTCTACTAAATAACACTTACCTTAAAAGTACCCAACGAAGCTGGAAGGTGGAGCAGCCCGACCGGATTCCACTTTGGAATATCATTGCCAGTGCAGCACTGAAAAAAAATTGCGACTTAAAGATAGTACTTGAGGAACTTCAAGAGATTCCTATGGATCTGATTACATGGAGCATGGAAAACAGCCACCGCTGGGATCTGCCCCGCGATCAACTCAACGACCGTTTTGGTAAAGCTCAGGCTATTCGTCCGATACCAACGCCTGAACGTGGTATTTCCAAATGGAACAGCAATACCTATGTTTATGATACAGGGTCTGACGGACACGGCGAAGACGACGGGGCTTTCTTCTTATTACCTTACTGGATGGGAAGATATCACGGATTTTTGGTTGAGAAAAAGTAATAAGTAGTACGAACAATTAGATGTTGTATTTTATTATTGATTTTTTTTCGCATTCAGTGTGAAAAGCCGACACTATTTTATTCCTATTACATAGTATAGCTATGTTGTAGAAATAAAATATTGTCGTAGTATTTTTCGATCAATTTATTCAAATCCTAACCACTGGTGATTACCGAATATTAATAATTCAAGGAGCTTGTTTTTTCCAAAGACTAATTGAACAGCCCAAATTTTCCACACTATTATAATTATTTTTTTTGTATATTTACTTATAACTCTTAGATAACACTTGAAGTATCCCACTTCGTATGATTACATGCGGCTAACAGGCTTAGCTGTTGAATTGCTGTCTGATAACCTGGTTTAATTGGTTGTTGGAATTCTAATTTCTTAGACAGGCTATTAAATCGTCCACTTTTTATTATAACCAGGAAGGGAGGTGATGTTGTAAATGACTGATTATCAGATGAAGAATTTTTTCTTCTAAAGTTAATGGAGAGGTTCTTCGTCAAAAACTTATCCCATTATAAATTTAAATAAGGAGGAAAACTATGGCTAATAAACAATTTAAAGTTAAAGAACTAGGCAAAATCATCAAAAAAGAAAAATTGTCATGGTTCGTAAATTCAGATAAACAACCCGATGATCTGATTCACCTGCATTCGTTAGGGGCTATACAACCTAAAGACCTGAAAATGGCCAGTGAAGAAGAATCTCCAGATCTAAAAGAACATATTAACGATCAGACCCATAATCCCTATCTCTATGAAAGAAGAAAAGCATTGGGATTTATTACCGGAGAAGCGGCCAAAATATCTTTTGCTGAAAACAGAATGCTTACACCCGAGGTCATGACTGATGTTTCGGCGCCGGGCCTTTCAGCTTCTGTTGACTGGCGCTTACGTTGGGGGTGGCGATGGGTAACCTTGCCTAAGAACCAAAATCCTTGCGGAAGCTGCTGGGCTTTCTCTGCCGCTGGCGTAGTTGAAAGTATGGTTCGGATTGAGCACAGCGTCTGGAGCATTCGTTCTGAAGGGGATCTGCGTGACGGAATGGGACTTCATTGTGCCGACGGAGCCTGGCCTAATAATGCCTTAACCTGGATTACTACAAATGGGATTGCCGATCCTGACTGTTATCCTTATTACAATTATGATCATGCCTATACACCAACCGGCGACAGAGGCGGAAGAACGACATTTGTTCCTGCCAATGTAATATTGCCAACTGCCAACGATCAAAAAACATGGCTTGATACTGTTGGACCAATCACTATTGCATTTGAAGTATGGCACGACTTCGATGGCTATGGCGGAGGTGTTTATGTGAAATCCACTAACCCATCAAATTACTATCGCGGTCTGCATGCGGTTATGATTGTAGGTTATGATGACGCAAATCAATGCTGGATTTGTAAAAATTCCTGGGGACAGGGATGGGGTGAAAGCTGGAATGGCATAAGAGGCTATTTCAGGATAAAATATGGAGAGGTGAAATGCGATCAATATTCCAAATACGGGGTGCGCTATTCCAATCCTGATCCATGGACTAAGAGAAGGCTGCATAATGGAAATTTCCTGGAAAGCGGCGACGGTGCTTTACACAAAAACTTTGAATTGCTTTATGCTGCAGGCAACCAGGCAAGACATTTTTGGCGGGATGGCAGCACCCTGGCATGGAAGGCCGGTCCTGCATTTGGAAATGATGTAGCCGTTTGTCCTACGATTATATCGACAACTTATAACAGAAATCTCGAATGCGTCTATCTCACAACCGGGCGCCGGCTGCATCACTGGTGGAGAAATCAGGCAACCGGAATTTGGTTCGACGGAGGTGTATTCGGGCCGGTAAATACAAACGGAATTCCAGGCTTTATTCAAAGCAATTATGGAGCGCCGGGAAATTTTGAAGTCGTTGTTCGTACAGATGACGGAAAATTAAACCATTGGTGGCGTGATGGCGCCGGTTGGCACGATGGCGGCAAATTCGGAATTAGCATTACCTTTAGCGGTGCTTCGCTGGTACAGACCAATTATGGAGTAAAAGGCAATTTTGAACTAATCGCGGTAAATGGCGCTACCCGTCAGATGCAACATTTCTGGAGAGATAACGACCATGGCATGGTTTGGATAGCAGGACCTTGCTTCGGAGCTAATATATCAAGTCCTCCGGTAATGATTCAAGGACAGTTTGGCGCAACTGATGAAACTAAGCCGGGTAATTTTGAGCTTTGCGTGGCCGTCGGAGGAATGGTGCAACATTGGTGGAGAGACAACACAGGCTGGCATATGAGCACCACCTTTGGCATTAATGTCCAGGCAGTAGCAGGTCTGACACAAGGTAGTTATGGGTTCAACCTTGAATGTATTGTACTGCTAACAACCGGTCATATCCAACATTGGTGGAGAGATGGTTCCGGATGGCATGCCGGTCCGGTAATTGCATAAACTGATTCTACTTTTCTGAAAGATGCTGTCTTGGAAGTCTGTTTAAATTGCCTTTTAGGACGGCCTCTTTTTTTTAATTACTTAATAAAACCATGACTGAGACCGCCGTTCTAAATCTGAAAGTAGAAGAGTTCTGTGCTATTGATTTAGCCGGAATGGGAACCATGGGTTATTCATGGATCTTTTCAGTAAACAAAGAAAATATTGCATCGATTACCCATCAGTATATTGTCCCACCCGATCCTAAACCAGGCGGTCGGGGAATCGAAAGATTTACGATCAAAGGTATTAATCGCGGTTCTTGCATCATTGAATTCAGACAGATTCAAAGCTGGGCAACTGACCAGCCTCCATTGTCAGTCAAAAAATATCAGGTAAATGTAGGTATATGAAATCAAAATCAATTGCTTTATCTTTGCAGTCGAAATACCCATAACAATTTATTACTGAGTATTTTACATTTATTTTATTTATGATAAACAAGGGTGGCAAATTGAAGGGCATAGCACATCTGCGTCTGAACGCGGAAGAGATTGTTAAAAATAATCCTTCTACCAGGCTATTACAACTTTCGGAGGCAGAAACGCTTAAGCTCCTTCACGAACTCGAAGTTCAACGTATTGAGTTGGAAATGATCAATGATCAGCTGATTCTGGCCAATAAGGAACTTCTGTTACAGAATAAGGAAAAAGAGAAACAGGCCAAAAAATTAATAAAGGCGAACAAAATAATCAGAGAAAGTGAGGAGAAATTTAAATCAATTACCCAGTCTCAAACAGAGGGAATTGGTTTCGTAAATCAGGATGAGATTTTTGAATTTGCCAATAAGGCAGCCATTCGTATTTTTGAAACAGAAACTAATGATCTTATAGGAACTAATTTAAGCGATTTTTTAAAACCGGAAGATTGGAATAATATCGTTCAACAAACTTCGCAAAGAAAGTCTGGGAAAGCTAATTCCTATGATATTATGATAGTTACAAAAAAGGAAATCGCAAATATATCCACGTAAGCGCCACACCCAAATTTGATGAAAACAAAAACTATCTTGGTGCTTACGCCATTTTCAGAGATATTACTGAAAAAACCGAGGCAGAAATAAAACTAAAAGCATCGGAAGACCGGTTTAAAAAACTTTCAGAACACAGCAGGGTAATTACCTGGGAGGTTGACTCCAAAGGGCTATATACCTATATGAGCCAAACCTGCATGACGGTACTGGGTTATCAGCCTGAAGAAATCGTTGGCAAAAAACATTTCTACGATCTGCATCCCCTGGATGAACGCGAGACTTTCAAGAAGGCAGCTTTCGAAGTATTTGCACGTAAAGAATCTTTCCGCAATCTTGAGAACGCAATAGAAACAAAGGACGGAAAGCAACTTTGCGTTTCTACCAATGGGATCCCAATCCTTGATGAGAAAGAAAATTTAGTCGCTTACCGGGGCACCGACACCGACATAACTGAACGCAAGCTGGCAGAAGAAGCGCTTCACAATAGCGAAGCGCTTATTCGTGCCGTAACAGAATCTGCACAAGATGCCATATTGATGATGAATGCTGAGGGTGTGATTACCTATTTAAATCCGGCCGCCGAAAATATTTTCGGCTACTCAAGCTCAGAAGCCCTCGGTCAAAACCTCCACAAGCTAATCGTCCCAATACGTTATCATAATGCGCACTACGCAGCATTTCCGAAATTTCAACAAACAGGTCAGGGAGCTGCAATAGGCAAATTGCTTGACATGGAAGCCCGAAGAAAAGACAGCACAGAAATACCCATACAACTTTCCCTTTCAGCAACTTACATCAACAATTCCTGGTATTCTGTCGGGATTATCCGCGACCTCACCGAGCGTAAGAAAATGGAAGAGGAAAAGCGAAATATCGATGACAAAATTCGGATCCTTTCTTTGGCGATCACACAAAGTCCGGTCACTACCGTAATAACTGATCTGGCAGGAAATATCGAATTTGTGAATCCAAAATTCACTGATGTTACAGGATATACCGCAGAGGAGGCTATAGGCCAGAACACAAGAATATTGAATTCCGGCAATAAACAAACTTCGGAGTACAAGGAATTGTGGGACACAATAATGTCAGGGCAGAACTGGCATGGAATATTTTTGAATAGGAAAAAAAATGGAGACCTATTTTGGGAATCCGCCGTTATTTCTCCCGTTAAGGATGCGGAAGGCACGATAACCCATTTTCTGGCGGTTAAAGAAGACATCACTGAACGGATAAAAACGGAGGAGGAGATCAAACTTAAAAACGAAGAACTCGTAAAGCTCAATGCCGAAAAAAATAAATTCTTCTCAATTATCTCTCACGACCTTAGAGGTCCGTTAGGCGGATTTATGGGTTTAACTGAAATGTTGACAGAAGATTCTCAGGATTTTACGGAAGACGAAAAAAAGGAAGCATTGTCTGCGTTGAATGATCTGGCTCACAACACGTTTAAGCTACTTGAAAATCTGCTTGAATGGGCACAAATGGATCGGGGAGTTCTCACATTTAACCCCGAAAAAATTGATTTAAAGACGGCGGTTACTGAATGTGTGAAAATAGCGGCTGAATCGGCCCGGGTAAAGGATATTGAGATTGTGTCCGAATTAGCTGACGAACCGGAAGTTTTTGCCGATAACAACATGCTGCACACAGTGATTCGCAATTTGCTTTCAAATGCTATAAAGTTTACGCCCGTCGGGGGAAAAGTAACGATTTCTGCAAAAACAGCAGAAAATAAATCAATAGTGATTTCAGTCAAAGATACGGGCATCGGGATGAATGATGAGATGCGAAATAACATATTCCGGATTGATGTCAAAACAAAGCGCCCCGGCACCCAGGGTGAGCCTAGTACCGGTCTGGGATTGCTGCTGTGTAAAGAGTTTATCGAAAGGCATGGAGGAATTATCAGGGTAGAAAGCGAAGAAGGCAAAGGGAGTATCTTTAGTTTTGCGCTACCCGCAGCACCCAACTTTTAGAGCTACTCCTCCGGAATTTTCCTCTATTACTAAATTTTCACAATAATCCTGTTCTTTGCCATATATCCGGCCACAACGTAACAGATAAGATAAATAATGATAAAGCCGCTCAAAGCTTGCCATAAAGGCGCTTTCTTATCAAAAAAACTTCCATAATAACTCATCAGAATGGCCTGAACAATGTATATAATAAGCGGATTAAAACCTAATATCGTCAAATGAGGTATCTCAATCTTCCGAAGGTCATTTAACCAGTACAGAAAAACAAAGACAATAAAGCTCAATCCGGATGCCAGAATTGGATAGGCCATTGTCATGCTATGTTGCGAGAATTGCCACAGAAACTCAGGTTGCAAGTAAGACAATCCAACTCCCAGAAGTGTGAGTATTATGCCCATTATAAGCGAGCGTTTCACAAAAGCCGAAGGAGAAGCGTTTATAAAATTGTCCATCAACACAGTGCCGAAAAATAGTATTGAAGCCCAGCTAACCGGACCCAGTGGTCCGCCGTCGATGCTATGCTGCATTGTCCATTCTCCATATCCTGTGAATGCAAAGAGGACCTGATAAATGATCAGGAAAACAAAAGCCATGCTAATCCTGACCCAGCGTCTGGTCAAAATAAATGGCAGTGTCAATAATCCTGCAAATCCGATATCCACTAAAGCATCCCACATATCACAAACCGGATCGGGACCATAAAGAACTATTCCTATCAGTATAAGTACAAGATACCTTTTGACAGCCATCAGATAGCTTTTCTTCCGGCCAATCATCTGAATTCTGTTCATTAAAGATATCCGGAAGCCCATTCCTACCATAAAAAGAAAGAAAGGTGCAATTGCATTTGCAAAGGTCATTCCATAACGGGGATGGGTAAAAGTTTCAGGCATCACTTCAAAACGACCTAAATAGTTGACCAGTATCATTCCAAAAATGGCAAAACCCCTAAACTGATCCAAAGATACGATTCTAGGCTTCTCTGCTTTGATTAATCCGTTTGTCTCCATTAAATCAATGATTGTTTATTTTAACTGAAAAGTAGTTCAGTAATTCAGGCCAAAAGTATACCATTTTAAATAAATATAGCGGTTCGCTGCACTTTAGTAGAATAAGAAAGCAGCAGCACAGCTTACTATTTTACATTAAGAATAATAATCTCACTTAATTAGGAATTAGTATAATTATATATTATGTTTGATGTATTGAATTTATCAGCTCTCGGACTATTTGCTTTTGTATCTACATATAATTAAATATAATATAACTTATGTAAGATCAAGGGGGGGGGTAAAATGAAAGCTTCTGTAATTCTTCTCCAGAAGATCAAAGCGATTCTGAATGAAAATCCATCGAAATCACTTTCACAGCTTTCGAAAGCCGATAATAAGAAGCTCATTCACGAGCTGGAAATAACAATTAATGAACTTGTTTATCAGCATGCCGAGAAAGCCAGTCGGGCATCAGAATTGATTATTGCCAATGAAGAGCTGGCCTATCAGAATCATGAGAAAGCCAGTCGGGCATCAGAATTGATTATTGCCAATGAAGAGCTGGCCTATCAGAACCATGAGAAGGAAAATCGGGCAGCAGAATTGATTATTGCCAATGAAAATCTGGTGTACCATAGTAATGAAAAAGATAAACGGGCCGCTGAGCTGCTCATCCTGACTAGCAAGCTGGACCTGCAGACTCAACTGGTCAACGCAAATAAGCTGGTTGCTTTTCAATACGAACAACTTAAGCATATTGCAAGCCTGTTGCCTGGCGTCATCTACCAATACCGCCTTCGCCCCGATGGAACTTCCTGTTTTCCTTATGCCAGCGAAGCTTTGTCTAAAATTTTCAGGGTTAAGCCCGAAGATGTTTTGGAAGATGGTTCAAAAGTTTGGAATAATATTCATCCTGACGACATTGACAAGGTGATTGCTTCCGCGCGGTTATCTGCAAAAAACTTAACCCCATGGGAGCAAGAATACAGACTGAAATTTGATGACGGAACAGTCCGTACCATTTTTGCGAACTCTACTCCGCAGGGCGAAACCGATGGATCGGTACTGTCGTACGGTTATGCTGTTGACATTACTGAGTACAAAATAGCAGAAGAAAATCGCAAGTTGAACAGAGAAATTCTTCAAATCATGAGTGAGCCGGAAAATTTATCGGGTTCCATCAGGCATATTATCAGCACTTTAAAAACACGAATGGGGTTCGACGCCGTGGGTATCCGCCTAAAAGAAGGTGATGACTACCCCTACTACGATCATATTGGCTTGTCAGAGGATTTTCTTAAAACAGAAAATTCTCTGGTCAGCAGTATCCAAAACGGCTTAAAATGGAAGGAGAAAAATGGCAATATTTTGTTGGAATGTCTGTGCGGACAGGTTGTATCGGGCAATTCAGACACAATGAATCTGAAATTTACGGAAAAGGGGAGCTTTTGTACAAACGATTTATTATCCCTTCCAGGTAAACTGGCTGAAAAAAATTCGCATATTAATCTTAGGAACCAATGTATTTTACAAGGATTTGCCTCGGTGGCATTGGTGCCAATACGCGACCGGGAAAAAATTATTGGTCTGATTCAGCTCAACGACAGAGGAAAAGGACGTTTTACCCCTGAATTAATAGCCCAACTGGAGGTTATTGCAATCCACCTTGCTGGATTAATAAAGCGCAAACAAATCGAAGCAGAACTTGAGGAAAGTAATCATTTGCTTTTATCGTTTATAAATCATGCGCCAATTTTAACATATATCAAGGAGGTAACTTTAACTGAAAACCGTGTCCTGAAAGCAAGTCCAAATTTTTTCAAACTGACTGGTTTACAAAGTTCTGAAATAGTTGGCAAGAATATGTTTGAACTTTTTCCTGCTGAATTAGCCTCGTCAATTCAAATCGATGACCAGAAAGTTATTTCCACGGGAAAAGTGCATAAGTTTGAAGAGATTTTAAACGGAGTTACCTATGAATCAACAAAATTCCTTATCAACAGTGGAAGCAAAAAATTGATTGCAGGCTTCTCTCTCGACATCACAGAGCGCAAATTAAGAGAACTTGAAATCGCACATAAAAACGAAGAACTTATAAAAATTAATGCCGAAAAAGACAAATTTTTTTCCATTATTGCCCACGATCTACGCGGACCGTTCAGCGGATTTTTAGGCTTGACCGAAATGCTGGCCGAAAAATCGAACGGAATGTCGAAAGATACTACCCAACAGATTGCGGTACTTATGAAAGATTCGGCAGCCAGCCTTTTCCAATTGCTCGGAAACCTTCTGGAATGGTCGAAGATGCAACGCGGTTTAATTGTTTTTGAACCTGTATCCTCATTGTTGATGAACGAGATTATTGAAATTCTTCCATTAATCGTCACAGCTGCCGAGAAGAAAAGCATTGCAATCCGCTATCAAATAGATAATGATTTGACAATTTTTGCGGATATCGATATGCTGGCAGCCATATTTAGAAATTTAGTTTCCAACGCGGTGAAATTCACCCCTAAAGGAGGGACTATTACTATTTCGGCCAAGTCGGAATCCAATAAATGGGTTGAGATCGAGGTAAATGATACAGGTGTGGGAATGAGTGAAAAAACAGTAAATAACCTTTTCACCCTCGATATCAATACAAACCGTAAAGGAACAGAAGGGGAACAGAGCTCCGGGTTGGGACTGCTGATCTGTAAGGATTTTATCGAAAAGCACAACGGTATATTATCCATTACGAGTGAAGTGAACAAAGGAAGCACTTTCAGCTTTACCATGCCGGTAAAACCTAAGGATCTGACCATTAATTAGGTTCAGCTTACCATAGATTACACAGATAAACACAGATTTTAAAACCGTTCTACCCCTCGTTTGCACCGAGGGGTAAGCTGTTACGAGTTTCTAACTCGTCTTTTTTATGTTGCACATAGCCACCTTGAGGGTTTGAAAAATAATGATTAAGTTTGTGTCAATAAATATCATGTTATGACTACAGTGACAATCAAGATCAACGCCAGTACGAAGAAAACACAGTATTTGTTGGGGCTTATTAGTGAAATTGCTAAAAACGATAAGAATATCGAAATTTCAGGAACTGAAGAAAGCCCCTATAATCCTGTATTTGTAAAAGAAATTCTAAAATCTCGAGCCAGCAAAGGAAAGGCTATAAAAACAGCCGATTTATGGAAGTAATCTATAAAGATAAGGCACTAGAGGATATCAAATTTTGGAAAACAAGTGGTCAAAAAATAATTCAAAACAAAATAGCTAAACTGGTTGAAGATATCGTTTTACACCCTTTCATTGGTTTAGGCAAGCCGGAAGCCTTAAAACATGAATTGAGCGGTTTATGGTCACGTGAAATTGATAAGAAGAACCGCTTAATTTATGAAATAGTGAGCCAACAACTTCATGTTGTTTCATTACGAGGTCATTTTTACGATAAATAAAATTTCCAGCTTCAAGCCCTTCAATCCCCCGTTTGCAACAATGTCCAAGATGGCTCGAGTTTCGCTCATCCTCGTTTGCAACGACTTGTTATATAATTAAATGCTGCCTTTATTATAAACCTATCATTTTCGAAAGTAAGGCAAAATCATTGTTGTACCGGTGATCACCAGGCAGTACCTTAATAGTTAAAGCGTCATTATCAGAAAGGGCGCTTTTAAGGATTTTTGTTTCTTCCAGACCAAAAGTACAGACAACCGGCAGGTGGATTTGCTCAATTTCAGGTTTTACCTTGTATTTCCGATCCATATTTTCGCCTTCTCCCACCAAATCTGCTAATCTGATTACAAAATCGGTACTGGCAGAAGGGGAAATAAGCGTTATTTTACGGATCTTTTTTTGCAGTTCAACCGATAACCGGCCGGGCAGAAAGCTTGCCACGTCAGCCCCAAAAGAATATCCCACAATGATTATCGAAGTCTTTTCCAATTCTTTCATATAATAACCGGAGAGCATTTCAACATCGTGAGCAAATTCATCAGGTGATTTTTCACTCCAGAAATATTTTCGGCTATTGAGGGCCACAACAGCATACCCTCGTTCTTCAAACACTTGTACAAGTTGCTGATTGAAATTATTCCAGCCTCCGTCGCCGGTTATATACATCACTAAACCCTCCTGTGTGCCTTTTGAAACCGATATATGAACGGGTAAATCGTTAACATGATTTATTTCCTGTGCATTCAGAAAGGTCATATAACGAAAGAAGACTACTAAACTTATGCTCAGGTATCGTTTAATCATTAAATGATGTGTTTAATCCCGTTCTACCCCTCGTTTGCAACGAGGGGTAAGCTGTGAGTCGTTTGCAACGACTTGATGTTAAATTGAATGCTGCCATACTTTTCGAAAACGGAGCCTTTATCTTAAATTTTTCGAAACTACGCTTGAGGTACAAACTCTAAACCATTAAATAGTATTTCGGCGATTTAGAAATCGCCAGACCCGGTCCAAAAGGTTGCACTTATACCTCATCCATTCTTTGCCACTAATCCAAGTTCCGCTCCTTTTATTAACATATACTGATAAGCCTCGTCGTAATTATTATGAATATCCCCTTCGAGGATAGCTTCTTTTATCGCAGTTTTGATAATACCAATTTCGCGGCACGGCTGCAGATTGAAAACCTCCATGATAAGTTCCCCTGTTACAGGAGGCTGGAAATTCCGAAGTGCATCCCGCTCTTCAATATCCTTTAACTTATCACGTACTAATTGAAAATTAGAAAGATAACGAATAACTTTATCGGGATTTTTTGAGGTGATATCCGCTTCACAAAGCGTCATCAGGTCATCGATATCGTCACCCGCATCGAAGAGCAATCGCCGGACAGCCGAGTCGGTGACCTCTTCTTCAGACAAAACGATCGGACGCATATGAAGCGAAACCATCTTTTGCACATATTTAAGTTTCTCGTTGAGGGGAAGTTTCAGCCTGTCGAACATCGAAGGCAGCATCTTCTCTCCAACAAAGTTATGGGCATGAAAAGTCCATCCTAATTTCGGATCGAACCTTTTGGTAACAGGTTTGGCGATATCGTGCAGCAAAGCAGACCAGCGCAGCCAAAGATTATCCGTATTTTTTGAAATCCGGTCAAGGACTTCGAGGGTGTGGTAGAAATTATCTTTATGGCCGATTCCATTTCTCGTCTCACGCCCCTTTAATTTCTGAACTTCAGGCAAGATAATAGAAAGCAAGCCTGTTTTTTCCAGTAATTTAAACCCGACAGAAGGGTTAACAGTGAGCATAATTTTATTGATCTCGTCGATAATCCGTTCTTTCGAGATGATTCCGATACGGCTGCATTGACTCTGAATGGCAGCAAGCGTTTTTTCTTCGATTATGAAATCAAGCTGTGCAGCGAAGCGAATAGCTCTCAACATTCTCAAAGGATCGTCGGAGAAGGTGATTTCAGGTGCCAGCGGTGTTCTGATAATCTTATTTTCCAAATCACCAATCCCGTCAAAAGGATCAAGTAACTCCCCAAATCTATTATTATTCAGACATATAGCCAACGCATTGATCGTAAAATCGCGTCGTTTTTGATCATCTTCGAGCGTTCCGTCTTCAACGATGGGTTTCCGGCTCTCCTGACGATAAGACTCACGACGCGCCCCAACGAATTCAAAATCAATATCATTAAACCGGAACATAGCCGTCCCGAAATTTTTATAGACTGTAACTTTAAGTCCGGGTTTCAATGCCGCTGCAACTTTGGTCGCCAAATCGATTCCGCTGCCAACAGTAACAACGTCAACGTCAAAGACTCCCCGTTTGCGTCCCAGAATTACATCGCGAACAAAACCTCCTACGACATAAGTCTCCAAACCTTCCCGATCGGATACCTGACCGATTTGACTAAAAACCGGATGGGTGATATATTCTTTTAAATTTTGCACAAATTTGATTTATTCTTTGCTAATTCTGCAAAGTTAAGGATTCTGGGTTAAGTTGATCAAAAAGTTAACAGGGAGAAGTGAAGAGTTAAGAGTTAACAGTTAACAGTGAAGAGTTAAGAGTTAACAGTGAAGAGTTAACAGTGAAAAGTGAAGAGTTAAAAGTTAACAGTGAAAAGTGAAGAGTTAAAAGTTAACAGTGAAAAGTAAAAAAGTGAATTATTTCCCAATCGCCTAATAGCCAAATTCCCTAATAGCCTAAAAGCCTAAAGCCTAAAAGCCTAATTCCCTAATAGCCTAAAAGCCTAAAGCCTAAAAGCCTAATTCCCTAATCTCCTAACAGCCAGATCGCCTCACAATTTATCAATCACAGTCTCAAGTTTCATACCCCTTGAACCTTTCAAAAGAAACAGGTAACCTTGTGGTTGAATGTGATCTAAACAACTGGATAATAGCACATTGTCGGAAAACACCCGGAAATTATCAGGAACCTGGCATTTGGAAAATTCTAATCCTGCTAGCAAGACTAAATTAAGATTCATGTTCACAATGATATCCGCGATTTTCTGATGCTCCTCATGTGATGATTCGCCCAGTTCGAACATATCACCCAGAATAACACCTTTTAAGGATGCCTCAAAAGTCTCAAAATTCTCCAGGGCAGCCGACATGCTCGAAGGATTGGCATTATAGGCATCCATGAGAACGCGGTTATGTGTCGTTTGAATAAATTGAGAGCGGTTATTTGAAGGTTGATATGCCTCGAGCGCCTCGACAATCTTATCAGGAGTAACACCAAAATAATTTCCGATGCATACTGCTGCCATGGCATTCTCAAGATTATAGCCCCCGGCAAGGTTGGTTTTTATATAGCGCCATCCTTTAGGAAATTTGACCTGAAAAACCATCATCGGTGATGACTGAAGCAGCTCGCCTTCAACTCCTTCACCTTCTTTAGCAGTCTTATAACTGATTTTCACGGCAGTTCCGGCCATCTCTCTCAAATGACCATTGGTTGAATTGAGGAAGATTTTTCCACCTTTCCTGTCAATAAAGCGATATAGTTCTGCCTTGGTTTTTTTAACACCCTCAAAGGAACCGAATCCTTCCAGATGCGCCTTCCCGACATTGGTAATCAGCCCAAAATCAGGTAATGCTATTTCGCATAAGGCGGCAATTTCACCGGGATGATTAGCTCCCATCTCAACTATACCCATCTGAGTTGAACTACTCATCGATAATAAGGTAAGCGGAACGCCGATATGATTATTCAGATTTCCTTTGGTATAATCGACCTTGAATTTCTTGGATAAAACTGCCTTAACCAGCTCTTTTGTAGTAGTCTTACCGTTTGTGCCGGTGACGGCGATAATCGGGATTCCAAGCTGAACCCTGTGGTAGCGCGACAACTCCTGGAGGACCGTCAGTACATCATCCACAAGAATATAACGATCACTGATTTTATATTTAGCCTCATCGATTACGGCATATGCTGCTCCATCATTTAAAGCGGACGCTGCATAAATATTTCCGTTGAAATTATCCCCCTTCAAGGCGAAAAAAAGAGCATTCTTTGCAACGTGCCTGCTATCAGTCGATATGACAGGATGTTTTAAAAAAATCTCATATAATTCACTGATTGACATAGACTTGACTTTAATTAAAAAACCTCATTTTTCGAATGAGGTTTTTTTTGTATTTTCAGGTTTTAATTCCTATTGTGCATTCGAATCGCCAAGATGGGTCATAGCACATCTGAAACCAAGATCATTGCTCGACTTTCTTTCATCCATGAATCTGCGGGTTCCGGGTCCCAGCCAATAAGTACGGTCTCTCCAGCTTCCGCCTTTGTAAACGCGGCTGTGATCTGAAATCCTGGACATCATTGAGTTACCGGCTCCCGAAGCGTACATCAGACCAGTTGACAATGAGTCTGAATTACTTTTCCAGTCATCAGTGTCGGAGATAGTGGACTGAGCATCACCATCTTTGAAATTTGTATAATTGGCTACAGTATCCTTTACTAGCTCTCCGTATTTATTTTTAATCATTTTGCCATCAGTACCGCGGCGGAAATTGGTATAAACATTACCTCTCAGCGGCTGGAATTCGTTCACTGCCATAGACGAATATGGACGATAAACATCCTGCACCCATTCATTAACATTTCCTGCCATGCAATACAGCCCATAATTATTTGGCTGAAAGGAAGTTACCGGAGCAGTTATTTCAAACCCATCATTCAGAAAACCTGCAACACCCATATAGTCACCTCGTCCTCTTACATTATTGGCCATCATAACACCCCTGTTTTTCTTATCGCTGTTGCGGATCTGGTTGCCGTTCCAAGGATAAATACGGCGTTCAAGAACGACTTCTTCTTCAGTATTTCCAACCAAACCAAGCGCGGCATATTCCCATTCGGCTTCAGTTGGAAGTCTGTAACGAGGCATCAGAATACCATCCGATATTGTTACCCTACGATTTCCTCCATCCTTACTCAGATTCTTAATTGGACGTTTCCCTTCAACACCATCATAAACTCCATTGAGATAACCATCAGAAGTAAAAACCTTATCACCGGTCTGAGCAAGATCAGGATCTAATTTTTGTTTGTCAATAAGAATTCCTTCGTTGGCCCTGTCGGTTCTCCATTTACAAAATTTATCAGCCTGCACCCAACTAACACCTACTACAGGATACTCCGAATAGGCAGCATGCCGAAGGTAATTCTCAAGATAAGGCTCATTATAAGACAGTTCGCTGCGCCACACCAAGGTATCGGGGACAGCAGCTTTGTTGACTTCGAGGTCAGTTGGGAAAACACGCTTCAGCCAATAAAGATATTCCCGCCAGTCGATATTGCGAACCTCTGTCTCGTCCATATAAAATGAAGCAACTGTAACTCTGCGCGGAATATTATTCCCGTCAAACATTACATCCTGCTCTACACGTCCCATTGCAAAAGTACCACCCTGAATATAAACCAATCCGGGACCGGCACTCTGCGAATATCCGGAACGGTATTCAAATCCTCCGTTTTTAGGGTCGTTGTAAGCCCACCCGGTTGTCGATGAAGCATTCTTTTTTTTCTTCCCTTTGATTAAACTACATGAGGATATAATCAGCAAACTTATAAATAGATAAATAAAAATTTTGAGCTTCA
Organism: Mariniphaga sp.; assembly: GCA_037133495.1. GTDB lineage: Bacteria > Bacteroidota > Bacteroidia > Bacteroidales > Prolixibacteraceae > JAAFHB01. Next base: position 47,571 of record JBAXOA010000005.1, read on the forward strand.
TATTGCGATGTCGTTTAAATTCACTTTAAATTTAAAGTACAAATATAATTATAAATCAAATCTTTTAATCCGGCAGCCAGCCTGATTTACAAGATTCCTTTGTAAAGTAATAAAACGTTACAAATATATTGGAAAATATCGAAATTATGATGTTTAATTTTGTGATTTGATTTAAGAGCAGTAATATTGATTGACATTTTTTAATGAGAACTGATAATATGAACCGGCTGCTAATTTTTCTAATTTTGCTTTCGGGTCAGATTATGTTCGCTTTTAACCTAAAATCCTCACCGGTTGTCAATTCAGTCCTTTCATCGGGTAAGTGGATAAAAGCACAAACAAGTCAGTCGGGGCTACACCAAATCACTTTTAGTGCACTAAGATCGATGGGTTTTCATGCACCTCAACAAGTAAACATTTTTGGTTTTCCTCCGGGACAGCTTCCTCAAATGAATAATATTCCTTCACCCGATGATCTCACGCCCTTCAGAACATGGCAGACCAAAGACAAGCAGCAGAATGATTGTTACATGATTTATATACCTGAAAGCACAACCTGGGAATTCGATCATGGTTCTCAATCTTTTATCCATCACCTTAATCCCTTTGCGCAAGGACGAACATTTCTTTACCTTACCGAAACAAATGGAACAGCCCAATCGATACCAATGGCATCATTACTGTCCGCAAACCCTGAAGCGGTCGTAAACGAATTCGATAATTATGAATTTTATGAGGAGGAGAAATACAATCTTATCGAAACAGGAAGTCGATGGTTCTCTGCACTACTGACCCCGGCCATCCCATTTAACCAGACTTTTAAATTTGCTGATCATGTTATTAATGAGCCTGTTAATCTAGCATTTTCCGTAGCTGCCAGATGCGAATCTTCTTCTGCCTTAAGCTTATCGGTCAATAATGCAACGACCGAAACACTCAGTTTTGCCCCGTATTCCAACTTCGCGGAGGCAGATTTTGCAGCTCTTAGTGAGCGCTTCATCTCAAAAACATTCATTGGCGATGATCTCAGTTTATCGTTCAAATTTAACGCTGCGGCCAATGGGATGTGCTGGCTTGATTTTATCAGGGTTCAGACCCGTTGCCAGCTAAAGATGCAGAGCGGGCAACTCCTTTTTCGCGACAGCCGCTCGGCAGAATCGGGAAAAATTACTGAATTCAGAGTTGGCAATGCAATTAACGGTCTTAAAATATGGGAGATCACAAATCCTTTAAAACCAATTGAAATCCCGTCAATAACAGCTTTAAGCACCCTTTCCTTTAAAGTATTGACTGATTCGCTTCGCCAATTTGCCGCCTTTAATCCATTGTCCGATTTCCCCGGAATAGAAAAAGTTGAAGAAATCAACAATCAAAATCTTCATGGTCTCTCCACGCCCGACATGGTGATCGTTACTTACGCCGGATTTCAGCCTGAAGCCGAACGCCTCGCAACCTTTCATCGGCAAAATGAAGGTTTGGAGGTGAGCGTCATTAATTGTTCACAGATCTTCAACGAGTTTTCGGGAGGTATTTCCGATGTGACGGCTATCCGCAATTTCGTACGTTTTCTCTATCGTAAATCACTGAATAACAATACATCTAAATTAAAATATCTCCTGTTGTTGGGAAAAGGAACGTATGATAATGTTCATCCGAACTCGGTGGATAACCCTTGTTTTATTCCAACATGGCAATCAGAAAGCTCAATGAATCCAGTTGCCTCCTTTGTTTCCGATGACTATTTCGGTTTGCTTGGAGACGATGAAGGCCAACAAAAAGGGATTGTTGATATTGGTATTGGCAGGATTCCTTGTGTCAGTGCTGCCGAGGCAAAGGTTGCTGTCGATAAAACGCTTCATTACAGTTCCGTTTCGACCCTTGGCGAATGGCGAAATATCGTTTGTTTTGTTGGAGACGACGAAGATAATAACATCCATGTTGCCAATTCAGAGCAGCTTGCAAATTTCGTAAACCTTAATTATCCCTCTTTTTATACCGATAAAATTTATCTTGACGCTTTTAAAGAAGAGTCGGTACCGGATAAGCGTTATCCAGGAGTAAATATCGCGCTTAACAACCGGATAAAAGAGGGAGCTTTGATTGTAAATTATATCGGCCATGCCAACGAAGAGGGGCTGGCTCACGAAAAAATACTGACAATCAGCGATATAGATAGCTGGAGCAATATTGATAAAATGCCGGTATTCGTTACAGCCACCTGCGAATTCAGCAGATGGGATCTGAAAAATAAGCAGTCAGCCGGCGAACATGTTCTTTTTAATAAGGCTGGAGGCGGTGTTGCCCTTTTTTCGACTACCCGGCTGGTTTATTCCTCCTCTAACTTTGAGATCAATAAAAGTTTTTTTAAATACGCGTTTGAGACAGATAAAGATGGCCATAATCTTCGAATGGGAGACATCATCCGCCTCGCCAAAATGGAATCCGGAGGAACTGTCAACGCCTTAAAATTTGCATTGCTGGGCGATCCCGCTCTTCAGATCAGCGACCCAAAATACAATGTTAAAACACTGGAAATCAATAGTCAGCCAGCAGAACAATTGACAGATACCCTAAAACCGCTCTCCCTTGTTTCAGTCTGGGGCGAGATTCGGGATACAAAAGGGGTCAAATTAAGCGGATATAACGGGATGCTGTTCCATGCCATTTATGACAAACCAGCCGTAACCATTACGCTCGGGAATAACGGTCAGTCGCCGTTCAACTACACCGTGCAAAACTCGATTCTCTTTAAAGGTAACGTCACTGTGAAAAACGGGGAGTTTGCCTATTCATTTAAAATACCGAAAGAGATTAGCAGCAAGGCTGGAAATGGCCTGATCAGGTATTATTCCAGCGATTCCAGCAGCGATGCAGCCGGTAGCTTTAACAATTTACTGCTGGGTGGAAGTCCGAATACGGTATCCGGCGATATCACCGGACCGACAGTCAGGCTATACCTCGACAACGAAAATTTCAAGAGTGTCGATCAGGTTTCAAAAGCCCCTTTGCTGATCGCGTATCTTGAAGACGATTCGGGAATCAACACTTCAGGTGCCGGTATTGGACATGATATTACAGTGATTCCGGACAACGAGACCGGCAAAATGATGACGCTTAACGACTACTTTCAATCCGGGAAAGACGCATACAAAAATGGGAAAGTACTTTTTCAGCTACCCGATTTCACCGACGGGGAGCACACCCTGAAATTTAAAGTCTGGGATTTGGCCAATAATGCAACAGAGGTTGCGATAAATTTTCAGGTGAAATCGCAAATTGTCATCCGGGAATTAACTGCCTTTCCAAATCCGGCCCGAGAATTTACAGATATCGTCGTCGAACACAACCGTTTTGGGGAGAAGATGACCGTTCAGATTGAGATTTTCACACAACAGGGAGTTCTTATTGATCAGATCAAGACAGATTCCGGATCAAGCGGGTTTAATACATTGCCAATCAGATGGAATCCAGGCGCGAATAACCGGAAGCCTGTGGCCGGAATTTATCATTTCAGGGTTCGGATTACAACTGCCGACGGATCTGCTGCTATTAAAACCGGTCAGTTGATTCTGACCCATTAGAACGTTAATGCCGGAATCAAACAGCCCGTAGCTTTTTTTGATTAGCAATTTAGTTACGTTATCTTTGCAGAAAGTGCATTACAATAAGCAGCAAATAATTACAAAACTTAAATACAATGAGTTATCGGATCGGACTAGGTTATGATGTTCATCGGTTGGCCGAAGGAGAGTCACTTTGGCTTGGTGGTATTCTGATTCCCCATCACAAAGGACTGGTTGCTCATTCTGATGGAGATGTTTTGCTTCATGCCATTTGTGATGCGCTTCTCGGAGCGGCAAAACTTCGGGATATCGGGTTCCATTTCCCCGATACTTCTTCTGAATTCAAAAACATCGACAGCAAGATTTTACTGACTGAAACTTACCGCCTTGTAAACGAAAAAGGATTCAAACTTGTGAATCTCGATGCAACAATATCCGCACAGCAGCCTAAGCTGAAAGACTACATCCCTGAAATGGAATCAATTATTGCTGAGGTACTTAAAACAGATGCAACCGCAATTAATATTAAGGCTACGACGACCGAAAAACTTGGTTTCGAAGGACGGGAAGAGGGGATTTCGGTGCAGGCTATCGTGTTAATTGAGAAAATAAAATAACCCGGAATACCACGGAATTAATTAATGGTCAATTAATAATGATCAAATTACAATGATCTTTTTCTTAGTTTATTCAACAGAATAATTACTGCAAAAAACACCATCAACCCAATGATTGAAAAATAGAGTCCAAAATTGCTGAATGATTCAAGATAAAAGTCCCAGAAATCAGCTTTAAATGGATTGCTGAAGTGGATGAACGAATCAATTAAAGCATAGGCACTTCGTAAAAACACAAGTATTCCCAACGAAATTGCTATTGACATTAAGTAATAAGAAACTGTTTTCATTATTGCCTTATTTATTTATCCGTTTTCGATAGATAATTCATTTTCATGAAGTTATCGTAATTACAATTCATTGTTATAGAAGGCATAAAGTATTGTAATTTGCTTTAAGAGCCTGTCTCAAAAGTAACGAATTAAAAGAATTGAATTTTTTAAAGATTTATATAATTGAAAAACCTTATTTTTTTCAATAGTAGCTTTGAGGTAAACAATATCTAACTCAACCTTATTTACCATATTGATATAAAGATAGAGTTTATTAATTTGTATACCCATTTTGTTCTCACTAAATCAATCAGATCACCATCGGAATGTAAGTTTTTGCCGAAGAGTATGACCAATTCTTGAAATATTATCAGGAAAAATTGAAAGAATAAGGTTTTAATATATTAGCTAAATGTAGTTTTTTTAGTCATTAATTTCAAAATTACTTCCCACACAACTTTTTCAACTGATCAAAATTTCACAGTTTCTCCTTTCCAATTTGATAAGGTGCAGAGCACCGTGATATCTGTAGAAGATTAACAGACACAGACCAAAAGGTGCAACGCACCGAAACATTTATTTAATAATTCAGTAATTATCGGAGATCCCCTTCAGATTAAGATGAAAGTCAAAAATGCGATCATAATTCTTTTCGATCGCTTACCTAATTTTCGATCCCGATGCGATTTTTCTCTGGATCACAAATTGCTGCCTTAAATAGTTATAATTATGATTGTTAAACTTACGAGAACTCCAGAATTAATCTTGGATCAATATTCAATTCTTTGTATAAACGCTTGGCCATACGCATCGATACTGGACGTTTTCCGCTCATTATTTGACTAAAAGTGGATTCTTTTACATCAAGTAATGCAGCTGTCTGACGTTGTTTAATATGACGTTTTTCCATTTCCATTTCAATAGAAACTACCAGTGGAGATTTGAATTTTAAGTGTTCAAATTTCATGTACATACTTTCGTAATCAGCACACATACGCCCCACTCGTCCAATTTCGTGGGTATATTCGTTGTTTGCTCCTTGTTCCTCCAACGAACCATTTGCAGTTGCTTCTTCAATCAAAGCATCGGTATATTCAGAGACTTGTTTAAATAATTCAGATGTATGAATTTCGGTAATATTAATAAATTTCTGTTCCATATTTGTTTTTCCTTTCTGTTATATTATTTTAACATCTATCTTGCTGTATTCAGCATGTTTCCTTACAAATTTGGCTAAAAGTGCTCTATTCCTTATTTTCATTTTCAGTTTTTCGATTCGTAAAGGTAATGAAAACTTCACAAATTGCAAAGTATTTCCATATTATTTTTGATCAAATTATATGGAATGAGTACAATTAAGTTATAGGAATGAAATAATGTCGTGTTTTCTCAATCGACTTTTAAAAAAATAAAATTAAAAAATGAAATGCGACATCAATTTATTCTTATTACTTAAGATAAAATATAATGTCGTGTTTTTTTATCAAAGTTATAAATACTTGTCTCGCAACGATGGTGCTCCCCCACAAAAATATTAATACCACAGATTACACTGATTTACTCGATAGTAAGGGGATTTTTAATCTTCTCGTTCATCAGAGCAATCTCGAAAACATCACTCACGTTCTCAACGAAATGGAAACTTAAGCCCTTAAGATAGACCTCTTTGATCTCATCAATATCCTTTTTATTCTCTTTGCTCAGAACAATCTCTTTGATTCCGGCACGTTTTGCCGCCAGAATTTTTTCTTTAATTCCACCAACCGGCATTACTCTGCCACGCAATGTGATCTCACCTGTCATGGCCAGGCTCTTTTTAACCTTGCGTTGAGTAAAGGCCGATGCGAGAGCGGTAGCCATGGTAATTCCTGCCGACGGACCATCTTTTGGAATGGCACCTTCAGGAACATGCATATGCACATCCCATTTTTCAAATACTTCAGGTTTTAATCCAAGCTGACCACTATGAGCTTTCAAATACTCAAAAGCGATTGCAGCTGATTCCTTCATCACTTCTCCCAGATTACCGGTAATGGTGAATTTGCTCTTGCCACGACTTAAGCTGGTTTCGATGTAAAGAATTTCGCCACCCGCCGATGTCCATGCCAGTCCGGTAACAACTCCGGCATATTCATTCCCTTCGTAACTCTCTTTGTTATATTTTGGTGCACCCAGGTATTCCTTGATTTCAACAGGTCCAATTTTTTTGTTATACACATCATCAAAAGCAATCTTCCGGGCCACTCTCCTGATTACTTTTGCAATTTGCTTATCCATTTCGCGTACTCCGGATTCTCTTGTATAGTCTTCAATCAGAATAGTTAATGCCTCTTTTGAAAATCTGACATCGTCTTGTGTCATTCCATGGTTCTGAAGCTGGCGCGATACCAGATGTTTTTTCGCAATTTCGATCTTTTCTTCGAGTAAATAGCCACTCACATCGATCAGTTCGAGCCGGTCGCGCAATGCAGGATGAATCGAGTTTAAGGTGTTGGCAGTAGCGATAAACATCACGCGCGACAGGTCGTAATCAATATCAATATAATTATCATGGAATTCTGCATTTTGCTCAGGATCAAGTACTTCAAGGAGAGCAGAGGCAGGGTCACCATGAAAATCACTGGAGACTTTATCTATTTCATCCAGAATGAATACAGGATTTGAGGTTCCGGCTTTTTTTAAATTCTGAATGATTCTTCCGGGCATAGCGCCGATATATGTTTTACGATGTCCGCGAATCTCTGACTCATCGTGAAGACCGCCAAGACTCATTCGGACAAATTTTCGTCCCAGTGCCCTTGCCACCGATTTTCCAAGAGAGGTTTTTCCAACTCCGGGAGGTCCGTAGAGGCAAAGAATGGGCGACTTCATATCGCCTTTAAGTTTCAGTACTGCAAGGTGTTCAAGAATACGATCCTTTACTTTTTCAAGACCGTAATGATCCTGGTCGAGAATTTTCTCTGCATTACGCAGGTCAAAATTATCTGTCGAATAGAAGTTCCAAGGCAGATCAAGGAGCGTTTCGAGGTAGCCGGCCTGCACAGAATATTCGCCGGCAGCAGGATTCATGCGGATAAGTTTTGAGAGCTCTTTATCGAAAATTGCCTGTACGTTGGCTCCCCATCTTTTCAGTAAAGACCTTTTTTTGAGGTCGGCGATCTCTTGCTCCGAAGGATTACCGCCAAGTTCGTCCTGTATGGTTTTAATTTGTTGATGAAGAAGATATTCGCGTTGCTGCTGATCCATATCCACCTTCACCTTTTTTTGAATATCCTTTTTAAGATCGATCAGTTGAACTTCTCGTACAAGAAAAGTGAGCAGCATAGTGCTGCGTTCACGCAAATCGTCCAGTTCGAGCAACTCCTGCTTTTCCGCCGAATTAAGTTCCGTGTTATTGCAGATAAAATTGATCAGAAAAGTATCATTTTCGATATTTTTCACAGCAAATTGAGCCTCAGGCGGGATATTACCCGACGACTTTACAATTTTAAGGGCCAGATCCTTCAGCGATTCTACTAATGCATTGAATTCATGCATCTTGTTTGTAGGAAGAATGTCATTCAGTACCTTAACTTTTGCTCTTAGATAAGGCTCTGATTCGATAAAATCTTGTATCCTGAAACGTCGTTTCCCTTGTATAATCACTGAGGTAGAGCCATCAGGCATCTCGAGTATTTTAAGAATCTCAGCCATTGTTCCAATCTGAAAAAGATCATCGGCATTTGGATCCTCGGTTTGTCCGTTTCGTTGGGCAATGGTGCCAATCAGTTTATTTCCGGAATAGGCTTCACGAATCAGCAAAAGCGATTTTTGTCTTCCAACAGTAATTGGCATTACCACACCTGGGAACAGAACAGTATTGCGCAACGGCAAGACTGGCAGGATAGCCGGAACCTCAACTGCGCTTAGCTCGGCATCGTCTCCGTCAACAAGAATCGGTATAAAATCGCCATGTTCTTCTACTTCTCTTGAAAACAAGAAGTTACTTTTCAAGCCTTTATTTTTTTTGTTTTCCATTTTCCATTTAAAGAAATCAAATTTACAACAAAAAAATACCCGTACTGTTCAAATACGGGTATTTTTTATTTTTATTTTACAGTTTATTGCTTGCGCTTATCCATATGCTTCGAATAACGGGTAAGGAACTTATCTACCCGTCCTGCAGTGTCAACAAGTTTCATTTTACCAGTATAAAATGGGTGGGAAGTATTTGAAATTTCCACTTTAATAAGCGGATACTCAACACCATCAATTTCAATAGCTTCTTTTGATGCAGCTGATGACCTGGTAATAAAAGTATGTTCGTTCGACATATCCTTAAATGCTACCAGCCGATAATTTTCTGGATGTATTCCCTTTTTCATGTGAATCTTTATTTATTTAATATCTTGTTCTAAATCTTTTGCTTCGATACGGGGTGCAAAGATAAGCATACTTCAATAATTTGCAATAGCAATCAATAAAAGAATTTGGAAATTTTTATTCGTCCTGATTATTTTCACTTTGTCCTGTCCGGACTTCCTTCATCAGCATAGGAGCCCTTTCGAACTCAGCGGTGGGGTCAAAAAGATAGCGCATGGTATAGTGAGTTTTAGCAGGAACACTTCCCACAGAGCGATAAATGGAAACCATCTTGGGATTAAAATCACCCACCCACGAAAGTTCCACTTCATTATACCATAGTTTACGTTGCATTACTTTGTCAAGATGCCAGAAAACTGCTGATTCGAGACCTGTTCCCTGAAATTTTGGAACCACGCCCATTAATAATATTCTGGTACGGGTAATCGTTCTGATTTTCTTATACCAAATAAACTTCAATATAGTCCACCAATTTAGCTTCCCGTTCAATTTTTTCAATATTTGGTTCCAATCCGGGATCATACCAAAAAGGAGAACCGGTTCATTGTTATGATAGGCAAACCAGATAAAATCTTCTTCTGCAATCAGTTTGGCTATCTTCATCATCCCTCGTATGTCATCGAGATTAACTGCCTGATGATTATCGTGACGCGCCCACGCCAGCTCGTAAATCTTTATAAAATCCTGAATGTATTTCTCAATATTATCAAACCGGACAGGCTCAAAATGGAAGTTAGGTTTCTTTGCAACCCATTCGGCGATTTTCCAAAACCGTTCCGGGAAAGGCTCCTTATGATTAAGATGATAACTGAATTGCTCAAAATAAACCTTAAATCCGTAATTTTCAAATAGTTGCAGATAGCATGGCTTATTGTAGGGCATTCCAAACCCTTGCTGCATAAATCCTTCGACAAGCAAACCCCAATTGATAAGGTTTTCGCCAAAGTTAACCGGACCATCCATTGCTTCCATTCCACGTTCGGCAAGCCATATTTTTGCTGTATCGAAAAGCAGATTCGCCGCTTCCTGACTGTTGATGCATTCGAAAAATCCACATCCTCCGGTAGGTTGCTTAAATGTATAGGCTTTATTCGTATTGATAAATGCTCCTATCCGGCCAATTACGTTATTATCATTATCTCTCAAAATCCACCGGGTTCCTTCGCCATGTTGAAAGAACGCATTTTTTGCAGGATCAAAGGTGGCATCTTCGAGTACTTCAAGTGGTGGAACCCAATTCTGATCATCTTTATAAATGATATGGGCAACTTTATGAAAAGCTTTAACGGAACTGCTATCTTTTACTTCAATAATTTGCATAAGTGAAAATGGACTTATTTGGGTTGCGAAAATAGTGATTTAAAAATTGCATACAATAAGGAGAACCAAATGACGATCAGAAACTCACTTTTTGCCTGTTTTTAATAATATCTCTCGCATCGTCACAATCGAGTGCACCAAGGATAACCGCTACATTTTCGCGAACAGTACCTGAATCTATCGTTTTCATTATCAAGGCATGACTGATAGCTGTCTGATTTAGACTTAAATTTCGCATACCTACCTGAATGTAAACCCTTGAGAACACAGCCGACAATTGCGGATCTTTCGAAAGAGGCGGCATCAGCTCGAAAAAAGGATCAAACTTTTCGTCCTCAGACCCGGCATCTGTGAGCGCCAACCGTCCAATCATCAGCAATCCGAAAATCTTAACAAGCAACTTTTTTCCCAGGCAGTATTCGAAGGCTTTACGGTAAGCAAAACCTGTTTTATAAAATAAATTCATCGCTGCCTGCTCGGCAATCTCCACCGACGGAAAATTCTTTACCCAGAAATCAATCTGGTTTTCGGTCACTTCGCCCGGTTCTTCAAGAAGTGTAGCCAGAATCATTGACTCACGCCATTGCTTATTCCATAATTTCATTGCCAAAAGATGATTTTTAGCGTAACCGGAGGACAGGTGACGGAGCAGGGGAATAGAAACGCCAAGGTTCACTTTATAGTCAACGCCCCTTTTCAGCATCGAATTAGCAACTTCTCCGTTTTGCAGCGGTTTAATCTTTGATATGATTTCTTGAAATATCAGCTCCGTTTCGGGATTATCGAGTAAATAATTCATCCTTTTCAACAGTATTAAGACAATAAAATACAACATTTCAGACCATTAAAGCTCTGCCGCATTAAACCGGTATGCCATGCCGGCTACGAGAAAACAAAGTTAGCAAATCATTCGCGCAATTCAGAAAACATTATCTATATTTGCAACCGCTAAATGGTGGATGTAGCTCAGTTGGTTAGAGCACTGGTTTGTGGTACCAGGGGTCGTGGGTTCAAGCCCCATCTTCCACCCTCGCTTAAGCCCGGCATGTTGTAAAATACATTGCCGGGCTTTGTTTTGCCCGACAAACGGGGCAATCCGATATTGAATCAATTGGAAAATCCCGGTTAATGAACAATCACACAAAATGATATGAATAAATATAAATATGAAATAATTTTGAATATCCCTTATAATTTGTTATGTTTGAGTAATTTGTTGTTTACAAGCTTTAAGAGTCAGTTTCTACATTATTAATTGAAAATCATCAAATACTATGAATAAATTAAAGGTGGAAGATAAATTAATAGGTAGTACTGCCATGCGTGAAAGGGCGGAGGAGATTCTGAAAGAGAGTCCGGAGACTGCTCATTTCCCATTTTCGGCATCCGATAGTTTGAAACTGTTTCATGAGCTGGAAGTTCACCGGATAGAGCTTGAAATGGTCATTGATGAACTTACCATTCAGTCTGCCTCAGCCGAAAGCCTTAAAATAAAAGAAATGCGGAATGAATCTTCCCTCGCATCTCAATCGATACTGGATGCCATTCAATCAGAAATTGCCATTATTGAGGAAACCGGAATTATTGTTGCCGTCAATCGTAAATGGATGGAATTGGCAGATGTTGCAAGCACAGAACCTGTCTGCACAAGTATAGGAGCCAATTATTTAAGTGTTTGCGATGATGCAGTGGGTGATGATGCACTGATAGCAAAAGCCGTGGCTGCAGGAATTCGTTCAGTTATAGAGAATAGCGAGGCCGTATTTTCTTTGGAATATCCATGCCACACGATAACGGAAAAGCGATGGTTCAAGGCTAGTGCATCCAGATTTAATCATAATAGTTTTTCACGAATTATTATCATTCATGAAAATTGCACTGATCAGAAGAAAAGAGAATTGGAAATTGAATATAAGAATAAAAAATTACAGGAGCTTAACTCACAAAAGGACCAACTATTCTCCATCATTGCTCATGACCTTCGAGGTCCATTCAGTGGATTTTTAGGTTTAACCGACTTACTTTCCGAAAAGGTGGCGGAATGGAATATAGATACTACTCAGCATATTGCAGTACTTATGAAAAAATCTGCAAAAAATGTTTATCATTTACTTGGGGATCTTCTGGAATGGTCACGTATGCAAAATGGTTTACTTGTATTTAAGCCCATAAACAATTTACTATTGCCAAAAATTGGAGAAAGCATCGCCTTATATGAAATTGCCGCCAAAAAGAAAAAGATCACCATCAAACTTCAGATATCCAATGATTTAATGGTTTTTGCTGATGAATATATGCTGGCCGGCATCATCAGGAATCTGGTCTACAATGCCATAAAATATACTCCCAGTGGTGGAATCATTACCATTTCGGCAAAGTCCGTTTCCAAAAATCAGGTAGAGATTGCAGTACAAGATACAGGGGTAGGTATGAGCACAAATATAATCGATCAGCTTTTTAACCTTGCTGTAAACACAAACCGCAAAGGAACCGACGGAGAACTCACATCCGGGTTAGGGTTGATACTCTGTAAAGATTTTATTGAAAAGCATGGCGGGAAATTATCGATAGAAAGCAAAGAGGGGAAAGGGAGTACTTTCAGCTTCTCTGTCCCTTCAGGTCAAGAAGAATTATATATCAATTAATCCTTATTCCTTACCTTTTTCTCCAATAAACTGCTCCTCTTTGTTCTTAAACAGCACGTTGAAGGTAGTCAGACTGCCATAAATCCGGGTAATGTATTGCTCGAGATCAACCTTCTCCTCATCTGTCAGATTACTGGCATTGATTCGTTGCTCCATTACACGAACCCTGTCGCGGACCATTACAATTTTATGAAAAAAAGTTTCAATTGGTATCTCTTTCTCTTTTAGGGATTTATCGCCGGGATAAAGCACCATCTTCCCTCCGCTCCATTTTTGCCCCAGCGGAACAGTTTCCTGAATATCACTAAAACGGCGCAGCACCCTGGTAAGGCTTTTTTCCATTTTCTCCCAGGTGGCCAGATCAGACGGGGTTTCGACCGCCTCAATAATTTCAAGTCCTTCGTAATCGCGCATGATCTGCCTCACGCCAAAATCAACAAACCCAATTTCGTAAGCATCCGAACGCAATTGAACGATCACACCCTTACCCATTTGCGGATGTTTAACACGTGAACCTACACCAAGTATATTTTCTGACATCGTATGTAATGTTTAAATAAGTGACTTATGCAAATATAGGATTTAATAATATTTATGAGCTCCGGAATTGCTACCTCCTGCCCCATTCAAGGTTTGGCTTATTTCCCAGCACATAATCCAGGGTCCCGCCATCCAGAATGTCTTTGAAATATATCCATGATTTATTAAGTGGCTTACCGTTAAGCGCCGCACTCTGAATATAAACATTTTCGGGGGTATTGTTTGCCGTACTAATTACAAACTCCTTTCCTTTAGCATATTGTCCATCCAGTGAGATCGTAATTTTGCTAAAAAGAGGTCCTGTAAGCTCTGCCTTCGAGCTATCGGTAACCCCGCCGTTCATTTCAAATAGTCCCATTGCTGTAATCGCAAACCAACCACCCATTTGTCCCTCATCCTCATCGCCTTCCCAGCCATGGTAAGGGGTATCGCCATAATAGGAATTAAGGATCGCCCTCGTATATTTTTGGGTAAGCCACGGTTTCCCGGAAAAATTGAAGAGGTATGATGCCTGCAAATTCACTTCGTTTCCCTGATTAATGTAGTATTCGTAAATTTTCGACTGAACCCGGTCCAGCGCATGAGCAGCGAACATAAATTTTTCTGATTTCTGAAATCCTTCTTCCAGCCGCTGATTAAACAAATCCTTTCCCATCAGCTGTATCACTCCGGGGATATCATGCGGAACATAAAAGCTATATTGCCAGGCATTACCCTCACTCCATAATTCACCGGAGAAAATATTATTGTCCGTTTTCCAGTTTCCTTTCGAATCACGGGGCATCTGCCACTTGACATCAGGATTAAACTGGTTTTTCCAGTTATTCGAGCGTTTCAGGAAAAAAGTATAGTCATCAGTTTTTCCAAGTGCTTTTGCTAGTTGTGCAGTGCAAAAATCGGTATAGGAATAATCGAGCGTCCGCGACGAGCGTTTCGAAATATCATAAGGAACATAACCCAATTTGTCGTAAATACTGAGCCACTCCATTCCAACATTACCGGTCATATCCAAAGCTTTACCCTGTTCTGTCGCATTATGTCTAACAGCTGCCCAGAGTTGATTAACATCGTAATCGCGAATACCTTTTTGATAAGCTGCTACCATGAGCGCGATTTCGTGGGTAACCCCCATGACCCGGGTATGTTCGAGACCGGTCGGTCCGTTATTTGTCCATCCGGTATGCTTAAACAATTCAAGTTGGGTGGTAACCCAGTTATTCATTATACCGGGAGCAATTAGTGAAAGGACTGTATTGTAATTCCAGTAAGTATTCCAAAAGGCATCGCCGCCGTAAATATTCTGCCCTTTTGGCAACTGTTGAATTACCTCGAAAGGGTCGCAATACCGGCCATCCACATCGTTCCAGGTCTGCTTGGCAAAACTTCGGTACAGATTTGTGTAAAACTTCTTTTTATCATTTTCACGCCCTTCCACTTTAATTTTTGATAACAGATCGTTCCACTTATTCCGGGCTGCGACGGCTACCTTATTGAAATCCCATCCAAAATCACCTAACTCGACTTTAAGATTATTCCGGGCTCCTTGGGCATCAACAAGGGAAAGTCCAATCTTAAGCATAACGGCCTCTCCCGCCTTTGTGTCGTAGTTTACAAAAGCGGCAACATCTCCGGCGCCGGTTATCAAAGAGGTATTATCTGTTATGGAGTCATTTACCCATCCTCCCATACTTTTAAAAGGTGTGCTGAACGCGATGGAAAAGTATAGTTTGTACTCCATATTCTTGGTTGAGGGTACTATGGTATTCGCATAACCTTCAATTAATGAATCGCTTACTTTGCTGATCCGGGCATCAAGTATCTGAGCCTGATCCTCAGCCGGGAAAAGCAAATCGAGAATAATCCTGGCATTTCCTGCTTTGTCGAAAGTATATTTATGGAACCCGCATCGTGTGGTCGCTGTCATTTCAGCCTTACAATTCGCATCGTAAAGAAAGCAGGAATAATAGCCGGGAGAAGCTTTCTCCGTCTCCTTTTCAATACGGGAGTGATAGCCGGAACTGGCGCCTTTGTAAGGTCTGTCAGGCGCACCGTCGTCTTTTGTGAAATCCTGCATCGCCGGCATTACCCGCAAACCTGACATTGTCCAGGCATGGATATGACTGAACCCCGAAATGTTCATTATTGAATATTCGTATCCGCCCATCCAGCCTGAAGCCTGATTGTCTGGGCCTAGTTGAACCATTCCGTATGGTACGGATGCATAAGGACCCAACATCCAACGGGAGTTAGACGTTCCTGTAAACACGTCGACGTAGTCAACTGGCTCTTTAGAAGAGTTTTTGGAATCTGTACAACCAGCCAGCGCAACAAGACCGCACAGGCACAAAAGGATCGGTTTTAGTTTCATGCTTTGATATAACTTTTGCACCAACAGGTGACATGAAATACAAAGTTATATTTTAATTCCTTAGTTTTCGCTACCCGGTGTTACAAGGTACACGTTGCAAGTTAAAAGTTAAAAGTTAAAAGTTTTTTGTACCCCGTAACCCTTTTCGTACCCCGTAACCTTTTTCGTAAACCTGTAACCTTTTGTTACACGTTACAAGGTACACGTTACAAGTTTTTCGTACCCCGTAATCTTTTGTAACCCGTAACCAATTTCATAACCCGATACAAGTAACCCGTAACCCTTTGCAAGTTATGCGGCATAGTAAAAAATACTCGCCAAAACAGTTTCTATATAACGAAACTTTTACTTACCTTTGAGACGACAATAATCGCTTAAATGGATAAGAATTTCGACATTGTATTTTTAGATGAAGCATTTGAATTTCTAAGTGGCCTTGACAAAAAGCATTACGAGAAAATCCTTTTTAATATTCGTAAAGCACAAATAGATCGCGATCCTGAGCTTTTCAAAAAATTAAAAGATGAAATCTGGGAATTGAGGACACTGTATCAAGGCTTTCAATATCGCTTACTTGCATTTTGGGACAAGACAGATTCTCAAAATACATTAGTAATTTCGACGCATGGATTTATAAAAAAGCGCAGTAAAGTATCGGAAAATGAGATACAAAAGGCGAACCAACTGATGATTGAGTATTTTGAAGACAAAGAAAAAATCAAAACGAAATGAGATGAAAACATACACTTTAGATGAGGCTACAGATAAACTTATTGGGGAAATTGGGACACCTGATCGAGATAAGTTTGAGTATGAGTTACAAATGGATTTAATAGGACAAGCAATTAAGCAGACAAGACAAGAACGTAATCTGACACAGGAAGAATTGGGAAAATTAATTGGTGTTCAAAAATCTCAAATCTCAAGAATTGAGAGTAATGCCAGCAATGTTACCATTGACACATTAATGCGTGTTTTCAATGCTTTACAAGCAAAAGTGAAACTTCAAGTTGAATTACCACATTTCAAAATTAGTCTCGGACAATAACTACGCCCCCATAACAGCACCTACCCGCAAACCGGCTAATTTGCTCATGAAAAAGGAAATTTTTTCTGCCCGACTACTTTGCTTCTTTTAAATAAGCCCCTTTGAAATAAGCGATAAAAAAGTTGATCCGGCCAAGTGTGGCATCGAGCAAATTGGCACCTTTGATATTCGCGAAAAATAAATTAGTTCCTCTGAGATCAGCCCAGGACAGATTTGCGTCTCTAAGATCGGCTCCGCTAAGGTTTGCCCCTCTGAGATTAGCCCAGTTTAAATTCGCATTACTCAAATTAGCACGGTTAAGATTCGCATTACTCAGGTCAGCTCCACTTAAGTTAGTACTGATCATTTTCGCCCCCGTAAGATCGGCATGACTAAGCTTACTACGGATAAGTTTGGCTCCTGTGAGTTTGGCTCCTCTTAGTATTGCTCCTCTTAGTCTGACCCCGCTAAGCAACGCTTCGCTGAGATCAATCTTACCTCGGGAGCCTCTTCTGAGGTATTCAAAAACTTTTTCCTGGTCAGTCATTTTAATTTGCATTCTGTGTGTTATGTATAATTAGTCGTTGTTTAGTTGTATTTACTGCTATCCGGCAATATATTTTCCCTCTATTTACTCGCAGTTAAACGTTTGTCTTGTAAGTATCTGCACAAATATACTCAACACTTAAATAATAACCAAATTAAAATTAATGTTTATAACATAATTATGACTAAGTAATAATAATTATAAATCACAGAATTTTTGACTACCATCTTTAAAGGTAGATGACCTCTGATAATTACTTAATTATTAAATAAACATTTCTGTTGATCGCGACTTTTTCATCAGAAGATAATTTGTTTTTTAATTGCCTGATAGCCTGTCCCGATTTATCGGGAGAACACCTGTGTTATCTTCGTTCGTGTTTGCGAAGCGCAGATTCATGGGTGTCTCAGTAGTTAAACGGGAATGAGAAAATAAAAAAACTGTAGAAACAGAAGCCATTGTTATTTGAGAAAAAAACACTATTATTGATTTCTGAAATTAAATGAAGCGGATTTGTTGATCCGGGCGGTCCTATTGGAATTTTCACCTAATATTATATTCAATGAAAACTATTCTTACTTATTTTGCAGCTGTTTTGGTTTCATTATCAATCATTTCGTGTAATGTAAAACCCAAAGTTGAACCTGTCCAAAAAACTGACGTCAGTGAATTTTTAGGACAATGGACTATTGATATTGCAAACGGCGGAGTTGGCTGGCTTGAAGTTCGTCAGGAAACCGGATATCTAGATGGCGATCTTCTTTGGGGTGGCGGAAGCGTTGTTCCGGTAGCCCAGATTTATTTGGTTAAGGACAAATACCTGATTGTTAATCGCACAGATAATGCTGTTCGTAAAAAAGATGAGAAGGGTGTGGCTATCCGCACACAGATGTTGACCAACTGGCTGGAAGTGGAGAGAAAAGGAGACAAGATTGCTGGTTTTCTGCTCACACCGCACCGCAATGGCATTGGGGTTGATTCAACAGCATTTGCCGGAACAAAATTACCTGCACCTCCACCTGCTCCGGATATGGCTAAACTCAAATTTGGAACTCCAATTAACCTATTTAACGGCAAAGATCTGACAGGCTGGAAGTTGATTAACGAGAAGCAAAAGAGTGGTTTTAGTGCCAGCGACGGTGTACTGGCCAATGACCCTGTTCAAGTAGAGGGCGCACCTCATGTCAGCTACGGAAATCTCAGAACCCTCGCAGAATTTGAAGATTTCAATCTTAAACTGGAGGTTAATATACCTGCAGGAAGTAACAGCGGAGTTTATCTTCGGGGTATGTATGAAATTCAAGTCGTTGATTCCTATCAAAAGGGCCTTGATCCGCACAATATGGGTGGAGTTTACAGTCGTATTACCCCCACTGTAGCTGCAGAGAAACCTGCAGGAACATGGCAGACGATGGACATGACATTGTGCGACCGCCACGCTACTGTAATTTTGAACGGAGTAAAGATCATTGACAATCAGCCTATTTATGGCCCTACCGGAGGCGCAATGAAATCGGATGTATTCTCACCGGGTCCAATCTATCTTCAGGGTGATCATGGAAAAGTGGCCTACAGAAATCTGGTCCTGACACCGATTATAAAATAACAGAAACCAATTATAAATAAGAAAAGCCTCCATCCCGGGGCTTTTCTTGTTTAAGTAATTGTCAGTTAAGTGTTCTCCGCCAACTTAGTCCTTTATGCACCGAACCGAGAAGCCCGCAGTCTTATCGGTATTAACCACAAGTACATTACTGGCATCGTTAACCATACTCCTGCCCTGAACTGAGGCGTTGCCATTATCATCTGAACACCACCACGACACTCTGAGACCAAGATCAAAAAATGAACCTTCCGCACCACGATAACCACCCGGCAAAGCCGTAAAGCCACTTTGGTTGCTTGCAGCCACACTGGGCTTAAGCCAGTGTATATTACCGGTTTCTTTTAATTTGCCATCGGCAATAATGCCGCCGCCCAGAAAATTAACCAAAGTGATCCATTCGGCATTACTTGCAATGTGCCATCCTGCCGGAGCTATTTTTCGGGTATCGTTAACAGCATGCCAATTATATAGCGCACCATAGACATTTTTGTAGGAAACCTCGTTGTTGTACCAGCAAAAAGAGCCTTCCACCTGATTGCGCCATTCAATACCAGCTGTAACATTTGTTATTGCTTCACCATTCCGGTATTTGGTGGTTTTCAGATTTTCAACCATCCAGACCTGAGAGCCAATAGTAACTTCATGGTAAATATTACCATCGATATCTTTAACCGGCGCCGGTTCGTTTGATGCTTCTTTTTTGCAACTAACTGCAGAGACAAAAATTAATCCGATTAAGATTAATAAGGGAATTCCAGGCTTTGGGATCGTATTTATCATAGAAACCACATCGTTTAAATTAAATTCAATAGTTAAAGATAAGCAATTCCATGGTCATTTATTCCATAAAAAAGAAGCCTGTTATTTTGTGTCAGCGTATATAATCGACTATTTGCTCATTGACGGGGGAGCATCTTCCGGATTAATTCCCCATTTTTTATTTGGCAGCGGACCCATATCGAAACTGATTACACCTCCGTCTGTAATTTCCTTCTGGGAAATCCAGGGTCTGTTGAGTGGCTTGCCATTGAGCGTAACTGACTGAATGTATTTATTTTCAACGGAGTTGTGGAGCGCGTCAATGGTGAATGACTTACCTTTGGTGAGCTGGATGGTCACATGCCCAAAAAGCGGACTTCCAATGGCATAAAAAGGATTTCCGGGTGTCACCGGGTAAATACCCATTGCGCTCAGGACGTACCACGACGAGAATGAACCCATATCCTCATTCCCGCATAAGCCTCCAGGACCGCTTCGGTAAAGTTCAACGGTTACTTCCCTTGCCCACTTTTGTGTCTTCCAAGGTTCGCCGGCAAAATCGTAGAGGTACGCCACATGATGTGATGGTTGATTACCTTGAACATATTGCCCGATAGTACCTACTACGCCTACATATTTGGGAGGCGTAATATTGGGGCTCATCTCAAAAAAAGTATCCAGTTTTGCGATAAATGGCTTGTTTCCGCCGAAGAGGTTAATCAGTCCTTTCACATCGTGCTGAACAGACCAGATGTATTGCCAGGCATTGGATTCAGTATAATGACGATTGGGACGCTTTCCAACAAGCAATGGGTCAAAATATTTATACCACGAGTGCTCCCCCTCTTTGACAATTTCCTGTTCACGCCCGTTTAGTGGTTCCAGCCAGGTGCCATCGGCTTTCTTGGGACGCATAAATTTCGTTACAGGCTCCCATAAGTTCTTATAATTATACGCTCTTTTCATGAACAGCGCGTAATCATCCTTCTTTCCCAATGCATTGGCCAATTGGGCAATACACCAATCGTCGTAAGCCAGTTCCATAGTGTTTGGAACCGATTCGGTCACTTTATCTACCGGTGTATATCCAAGTTCTATGTAGTATTTGAGTCCCGATCTCCCTGCAAAATGGGGAACTGGTGGCTTAGGCTCCTCCATTGCCTTGGTACGCATTGCCTGATAAAGAAAATTCACATCGAAATCGCGGAATCCTTTGATATAGGCGTCAACAATAATTGGAATAAGATGGTCACCAACCATTGCTTCACCATAAACATTTAAAAAATGCTGAGCGGGAAGCCAGCCGTAATCCTTGGTTTTAGCAACAATCGACTTAACAATGTCATTGACATGCTCAGGTGCTATAATTGTCAGTAACGGATGCTGCGATCTGTAGGTATCCCAACATGAAAATGATCCGTAAAAATCATATCCCATTGCTTCGTGCACTTTTTTATCTGAGCCAAAATACTTTCCATCAACGTCTTGCGAGATATATTCGGCCAACAGGGAATGATAGATTGCAGTATAGAAAATTTCTTTCTGGTCATCGGTTGCTCCATCAATTTTGATCTTTGCCAGCTCTTTTTCCCATATTGCACGTGACTCATTTTTGGTCCGGTCAAAATCCCACTCAGGGATTTCGGCATGCAAATTCTTTCGCGCCCCTTCTACACTGGTATAGGAAATTCCGACTTTCACCAGTATCTGCTCATTTTCAGAAGTTTTAAAATAAACAAAGGCACCGATATTCTTTCCGGTTTCTCCATTTTTATACGGCCAGATGCTCCCTCCCGATTCAGGAGTTTTCAAACCATTATCAAAGGTTCCATAATACCTGAAAGGCTTGCTGAATTCAGCAACAAAATAAACCTTTCCAAGACCGGCACTTTTCACCCCTTCGATACGGTTATTGTTCAAAATTTTTAATTCCGACAAATCTTCAGAAGTATTCGCACCAATTTGATGTCCCAGGTCTAAAATAATTCTTGCATTATCAGCTTTTGGAAACGTATAGCGATGAAATCCGGCTCTTTGCGTTGATGTCAATTCCGCTCTGATATGAAAATCTTTCAAAATAACGGAATAATAGCCCGGAGAGGCGATCTCGTCGGCATGGTCAAATCTGGATCGGTATCCTTCCTCCGGTTTCTCCAATGAACCCGGCACTGTCTGCAATTTATTTCCCACATTTGGCATGAGCAGCACCTCTCCCCCATTCACCATTCCGACGCCACTCCAATGGGTATGACTAAAACCCATGATAGAATTTTCAGAATACACATATCCGGCACAAAAAGTCCATCCTTGAGTATTCATATCAGGACTAAGATGAACCATGGCAAATGGTCGCGAAGCCCCGGGAAAAGTATGACCGAAAAAATCGGTGCCAAGAAACGGATTGACATGATCGGCTGGATTGTCTGTTTGCGCACGCAGTGAGTCTGGCATTGCCGCGAATAGGGTAATGCAGGCAAGAACAAGCAGGGAAAATAAATGTTTCATAAAGTTGATGTTTAGTAGTTTAATTTTGATTGCTTATTTCTACAAATATTTCGGAGCTCTGCTGCTTTCCTGTTTTACCAAGGTGCAGAGCACCGCGATATTTGTAGAAGATTAATCGTCTTAGACCAAAAGGTGCAAAGCACCGAAATATTTATTTAATAATTCAGTTTATCGGCACTATTTCAATTCCGGCATAGCAGGTCCATCGTATGGTTTAGCGCCCTGTATTTTTGATATTGAATTGGTTACAGAAATCAAATCAGGATCGGACGTTGCCGGAGCTTCGATAAATCCGTGATAGCGGCCCATCCAGTAATCTCTTAAAAATCCTGTTGGTTCCTTTATAACATTACCGTTCGCGCCACCATCCAAAAAAGTAGCATTACGACTTCCGGACATTACAGAAGTTTCACGCGGCGAAACAGCACGTAATCCTCCTTCGTAGGAAGTATATCCGGGTTCCATAAACAGATCGTCACGGTGCGAATTCTGATAATTATACACTGCACAATCGAGTGTCCATTCCCGCAAATGCTTCACGGATTGTTCAGTTTCACAATCGTTTCCCGTCAGGGCACCATACGAAAAATTAAACCAGGGAATATGCTCCATTCTTTTAACCTCCCAGGTACGCTCGAGACTGCGAAGATAAACCGACCGCATTTTAGGATCTGTCGTATAACGGATTAACGTATTATAACTTTCAAAGGCCAGGTTATCGTCCCATGGCGCAAGAGTTGCAGGCGGAAATGTATTTTTTTGACGAATTGTATTTTCAGGATAGCCATAACCAATCAGTTGCTGTAAACCTTTGCTGAATTTCTGGTCGCCGGTGATTGAGTAAGCCGACTGCATAAAGGCCAGAACTTCGAGTCCGTTAACTCCCCGGTCATTATAACCATAAGGACGAAGCAGATACTCAGGATTCCATCGTCCCCAACGGGTAGGTTTTCCATCTAAATCGGGAAAGACCCAGCCACTTTTTAAAATATAGGAGGCGATACGATTCAAATGTTCTCCCGCCATTTCTTTTTCCTTACCCTCGGCTACGAGGTCGTAGAAAAGTGTCACTGCATAAAAATGAGAAGTAACTTCGTCGCTTGAGGTATCTCCTTTCCAGAACCATTTTCCATCAGCGGTAGGATACCATCTTGCCGGCAACCCTCCTGAACCTTGAGTGCTTCGTTCGTCTTTATCTGCTGTTGTTGACCAGATTGCCCGGGCAAAAAATCCACGAACCGGTGAAATTCGTTCAAGCCAAAGCAGGGCTTTGAAAGAGGCAACTGCCTCGCTTCTTGCTGTTTTATCACCCGTAACGGCATATTTATAGCACATAGCGGCCAGATACGTGGCTGTATTTCCACCATCGTTATCGCTGACTTCTCTGACCCATTCGTCATTTTTTTTATAAAGTGTATGGATAAATCCAAGCCTTTTATGGCCCCATTCATCGATATGTTTCTCGTAAAAGGCAGCTTTCTTCAATAGCGTATAGGGTTCATACCTGATAATGCCGATTCCTTTATCCGTTGCAACATAAACTGTCTGGTCACCGACTGCAATGTCGCTCACCCGGTCGCCGGGCAGCCAGTGGCCTGATCCGAAATAATGCCAGTCGTTTTTCAACATACGCACGGCGCCACTGGCGGTTCCAATCCAGACATCATCATCAAAACCTTTCTTCAAGCAGGTTGTATTTTCGACAGGAAGGCCATCTGTTCCCTTGAGTATTGTCAATGCCGCACCGCGTAACACACCTAATCCTTTGCTGGTGCTGATAAGCAACCGGCTTCCCAAGCTGAGGAGATCAGTTGTAGTTTGCGAAGGAAGCCGTCCCCAGTCTATAAAATCCTGATTAACAATCAATCCATCGAATAAAATAAGTCTTCCGGGCTGAAGGACATAAAGCGTCCCGCTATAGGAAGCAATACGCATAATTGGTCCCAAACGAACCGGATCGGCATGTATCTGCGATCCGTCTTCCATCAGCATCGTCACATCACTTGAATTATATCCCCCTTTAGGTTTTATGGAAGTGAATCGGTCGTTTTCCAAACGATAAATCTCCTCTTTCGTAGCTCCGTGCAAGATTCCCTGATGAACGCAAAGATCAATATATTCGTGACCATCAATTTTTTGCCATATCCGGTCTCTCATCCGGTAAATCCCGTCAGCGGCAAGTGCCCACAAACCACCGTCAATGGCGATAAGTCGGTTTACACCAAGAGGAGCAGTTTTTTCACTGTCAATAAGATTATTGACCAGGCGGCATATTTTCCCGTCGATTACAAAAAAACATTGATCTTTAAATAAGGCGATTGCAGACACCGGTTTTTCAGTCGGAATCTTCTGCGCAACTTCCTGCAGATAAACAGCATCCTTTTGTGCCTTCCACAACCTTTGCGGAGTAGCATTTTGGTTCTGTGCGATCAGAGAAAGGGCTAAAAAGCCAGATAAGAGTAAAAATAGTACGCTTGATTTGATAAAAGATTTCATCTGCCTGTAGTTTGTTTTTTAATTGCCTGGTTGAATACCTGTGTTATCTTCATTTGTGTTTGCGAAACTCAGAATTATGGGTGTTTCATAATCAGATTCATAAATAATCTAATAGTGCGAAAGCTATAATTCAAGTTGTAAAGATAGACAGAATTCTATTTTTTCGGAACAGCTATTGACACTTACATGGTATATTTCAAAAAAGCAGCCATGATTCAATTCCCAATTTCAGATGGTAATCATTGAATCATGGCTGCTTCAATTTTTCAGGGCTGAAGGATTTTTCACAAAACTCATTCCTGCCTGAAATAGTCCGTTTTATGGCAATGGTTTGACCATGATATTTTTAAAATAGACGATGCTTTTAGGATCATGCCCCTGAAGGGCGAAAGTTCCGTGCGCGATCTTTCTTTGCGGATGACCTTTATAATTTACATTCTCCGGTTCAATATAGTCAACTGTTGTTTTACCGTTCAATGAAATTACGATATGCTTTCCGGTGACATTAATTTGCATGGTAAACCATTCATTATCTTTTACCGGTACTTCCCGAAGATCCATAACATCATATAAACCGCTGGTTCTCTTCCAGTCACTGTGGCTATTGTTGACCTGAACCTCATATCCTTTATCCGGAAAACCTTTAGTCTGAAATTCAGTATGAAAATAAATACCTGAATTGGAGCCCGGCTCAGTCATCACGTCGGCCTTCATTTCAAAGTTCGTAAAATCATGATTTTTCACTGGTCCGTCATAGTACAAATGGCTACGTTTGCCATGAACCACAATCATTCCATCCTTCACCGAAAAGGTGCCATCATCTTCACTGAATTTCCAGTTATCTAAATTTTTACCATTAAAAAGGCTTACCCACCCTTTTTCAGCCTTTTTCCGTGACGATTTTTTCTCTTTTTGCGCTCCGTAACCCTGGAGGAAGCAGACAACCAAAGCCAATAAAATCATTTTTTTCATAACACAGAATTTTAAATTAAATTAAGTTTTAAAGATAATAATTTACTGTGAATATTTACCAAATATTGACCAACAGACACGAGCGATATATCGTTATCCTTTACCTTTTAGAAGTGTCAGTTTTAAACGAGTCTGGCCAGCGGCACTCCAAAACCTTTTTACCCCCTTTTTCGCGAATCCAGGTATCAAACTGACGGTGACTTTCTTTTAACACTATTATCCGTCCTCCTGCCATTGGATCATTTAAAGGATCCTTCATGACCTTGGTAACCCTGCCATAAGCAAGGGCAATATTGTGATAAACACCAATATAGTCATTAATATGATCATGCCCCACAAATGTTCCCATTACATCACCACATTCGAGCATGGCTGTAAACATACCTGAATTAATAGCAGGACTGCATTCATCCTCATTTCTAACACCTAATGCTTTATCAGCCTTATTGTTCCAGGCTTGAGTATATTCAGGAAGCGGGATATGAAAAAATGCCAGTGCGGGTAACGGGCTACCATTATTAGCCCGTTTGTATGCACCGCTATTCTTCCGGTACCATTCAATTTGAGAAAATCCGAACCAGTCATAACCTTCCACATTTGGTTTAAGAGTACTGTAATCATTTGAATCCATACAGTATAACAAAGCTTCCGCCTTTTTTGTATTCCCAAAAACAGGGAGAATAAAATTCGATTCTCCTTTGATATTGCTTTTATTGCTGTTAAGACAAAATGGAAGGCCATGCAGGAAGCCGGCGAGCTGTTTTCTGGTATAACTGTTTTCCGATTCGTGATTTCCAAATACCACAGCCCATGGAACTCTTGCCTTGGAGAACAGGTCGGTAAAACGCCGGTAACCTTCCTCAGGATTTTTTTCAGTAATAATATCTCCCGTAAGGATTACCAAATCAGGCTTCTCTATTTCAAGTATTTCCTTAACAGTTTCATAGACAGCCAAATTGGTCTCTTTTTCAATATTGATATGAGTATCAGTAAACTGAGCAATTTTGAATTTTCCATCAACGGTGAATTTCAAACCAGCATTAGGTTTTGGTCCAGCCTGAATGACGAGGAAAAACGATAAAAGAATGAAAATTGGTATTTTATTCATCAGAAGTGAGTTATCATTAAGACCCTCAAGGTTTTTAGACCCTCAAGGTTTTAAAAACCTTGAGGGTCTTTAAAACCTTGAGGGTCTGTTTTTTTAATTACTTTTTTTAATTTTAAACGAATCAATAACCTCATTATTTGCATTAGCTGATACAAACGACAGCTCATTCCCATTTATTTTTAAATACTGATAAAGATGACCTTGGGTATTCCGGACCACTGCATATGGTTCATCGGTGATGGGCTGACTTCTGGTTGGAATTCCCACCGAAATAAGGTATGCCGTTCCATCGTTGTACGAAGCGACAATCTGACCGCCTTTCATCGGTTTTGATCGCATATAATAATGAATATGCCCGCTCATCACCATATCAACGTGGTATTTGTCGAAGATTGGAATCCATGCCTTTTGAATGTTGAAATAAGGCTCTTCCCAGTTATATGGCGGGAAATGGAACATCGCAAATTTCCACGTAGCGTCCGTGTGAGCTAGTTGATTTTCAATCCATATTTTTTGGGTATCTATTGGAGCCGTAGCATCAATCATCAGGAAAAGAGCATTTTTATAACGAAAAGAATAGGTATGCTCTTTTTCTACACCGACAGGATTATTCTTAGGGTAACTGAATAGTTCACGGTACATCAATGCTCCCAGACCACTTCGGTTGTCGTGATTTCCAAGGACCGACATCATCGGTTTTTTGGAAATTATGCCTTTTGAGAATGCAAAAAGATCATCCCACTGGTCGCGTTGGAGGCCATCGCTGACCATATCCCCGGCAATGGAATAAAATGCGGCATCGGGATGTGTTTTTTCCGCCAGTTGAATAATCTCGCCATATTTGGGCGAGTGATGTGTATCGCCAAACCAGGTGAACGAAAATTGATTGTCGGTGGCAGCAGTGGTGAAAGTATAATCTGCCGGCCATTCTGTCTGAGATGCCACCTTGTATTCGTAAGTCGCACCGGATTTTAAATTCCGGAGTTCTGCAGTGAAGCGATTGACATACCGATCGTTCATTAAAACACGGTCTTCCATCCTGTATTTAACAGCTTTAACCGAAAATTCCTGAGTACTCCCCTTTTCCCGGTATTTCACCAATCCTTCAGCTACCGTTGTATCGGTACGCCACTGAACGTCGATTCCGGATGAGGGGTCAGCACTCCAGGTCAGCATCATTTGATCAGGGTTTGGTGACGATGGATAAGCTGTCGACCGAAAAGCACCGATCAGGTGGGTTTCATCGCCCCGTCCGCGGATAGTAGTCAGTAATTTCTCCCCTTTCATCGTTTCAGGCACATCTTCCAAAACCAGTTCGTCCCAGTCGTGGTAAGTAAAAGCCCCATTATCCAATATGCCAACAAATTGATTTGCCGGAAAAAAATCAGTAAGCAATAATTGATCCTTTTTGTTTTGAGGAGCCACTGACACGAAATAGTGAAGCATAAAATTCTCGAATCCGTTTACTCCCAGACCAACCCTTCCTTTATCGAAGGATTTTTGCCAGATTTCGTAAGTAGTCTGTTTATTTTTCAACGTCTTGCCTGTTTTGATAAATCCGCTTTCAGGCAGCCAGAAGGGAATGATCTTTTGTTCGTTGCTTCGCATTACTGAAACGACAACCGGCACATTTACCGTAAACATCCAATGCCGGGCTGCCAGCACTTTCTTTTCTTCCTTTGAAAAAAGTGCCATAACCTTATTGTTGTCCAATTCGTTTAATCCTTTGGCATCCAATGTTCTGTACAAAGAGGTGATTGTGCTGTCCATCACATCTTTAACTGCTTTCTCATTCTGAGTGCAGGAGGTCAAACCGGCAACCAGACAGATCAGGAATAAAAACCGGTGCAATTTTGAACAGTGGTTTAATTTCATACGTAGATTAATTTTGGCTCTATAACGTTTAATGTGGGTAACTCGAATATAAAAATATTCCAATTCTTTGACAATTTCTTTTCATCGCCCTGAAAGGGTGATCCGTCGGCTGACGGATCAATAACCGTGGGTGGAAACCCACGGATGAGGTAACAC
>JBAXOA010000006.1:0-72046 GCA_037133495.1 Mariniphaga sp.
TCCGTCGGCTGACGGATCAATAACCGTGGGTGGAAACCCACGGATGAGGTAACACACATATCCTCAGCCCCTAAGTGGGCTGAACAATGTTGCAAACAGTTCAACCACTTATTGATATGAAGATAGCGTTTAATAATTTCTATACCCATTTTGTTCTCACTTAATCAATCAGATCACCATCGGAAAGTAAGTTTTGCCGAAGAGTATGACCAATTCTTGAAATATTACCTGGAAAAATTGAAAGAATAAGGTTTTTATATATTAGCTAAATATATTTTTTAGTTATTAATTTTAAAATTACTTCCCACACAACGTTTTCATTTGATCCGTTGCAGGTGACTTGTAACCATTTTCACTTGTAACTTTTTGTATAAAAGAGGTTCATTCAAAGCTCCAATTATAACTTTATTATGTAAATAATAAAGTTGACAGTATTTGAATATTCCTTTTGTTTGCTGATATATAGCCTCCACAAACATAAGCCCTATTGTTTTTTATTAACACCTCACTGGAAGTTATCAACATCATGATCGTGCTTTGTCAACAAAATGTTGAGAAGTTATTAGTGTAATAAAGTGTCATATTTTGTCAAGTTGTGTAAAACTATTAATTTTACATACAATTGGAAAGCTATATTCAGATGGTTTCATTTTCGAACATATACCCTGTAACGCTTGACGGCAAAGGCCGCGTGGTGTTGCCGTCTCCCTTTAAAAAGGAGATGGGTGATGCGTTGGAACCCTCTTTTGTAGTTGAAAAAGATGTTTATGACAAGTGTCTTAACATTTATCCTCATTCAACCTGGCTGGCAAAGGTGGATAAATTGCGCCGCAGACTGAATCCGGATGATCCGATTCAAAGCAAAATGCTCTCACGTTATTACGAGGAGATCGTTAAAGTCACTATGGCTGAAAATGGACGCCTCAATATTCCGGATGAGATGCTTGAATATGCCGGAATCACCAAGGAAGCGGTATTTACGGGACAGGGTTCCAGAATGAGATTATGGGAACCTTCGCGCCATCAGGCATCAAGGCTAAGTGATGAAGATTATGCCCGGTTATACAAGGAGTTGCTTGGTGGTCCAATGGACTCTTTTAATGTCTAAAACACAATTGCATGGACGAATATCATGTACCCGTATTGCTTGAAGAAAGTATTGAAGGGTTAAACATAAAACCCGGAGGTACTTATGTCGACGTCACTTATGGTGGCGGGGGCCATTCTGCAAAGATTCTTGAAAAATTGGGAGATGGGAAGCTGATAGCTTTTGATCAGGACATTGATGCTAAAGATAACCTGCTCAATGATAGTCGTTTGATATTTGTACGCCACAATTTTAAATACATTCGCCATTTTCTCCGCTACTATCAGATCGATGAGGTAGATGGCATTTTGGCAGATCTGGGAGTATCATCTCACGATTTTGATGTACCTGACCGCGGATTTTCTTTCCGTTTCGAAGGTAAGCTTGATATGCGGATGAACCAGTCTGCAGCTCTTGACGCCTCAAGAGTAGTGAATGAATATGATGAAGAGCTTCTCTGGAAAGTATTTCGTGAATATGGCGAGATAAAAAACTGGAGACATCTCACTTCAGTAATCACAGCTGCCCGATCAAATGAGCCAATTATTTCCACAAGTCAGTTTTTAAAGATAATCGCCTCATGTGTTCCTGCGAAAATCGAAAAAAAATACCTCGCGATGGTTTTTCAGGCTTTACGGATTGAAGTAAATAACGAAATAGGCGTACTCAGTGATTTTTTAGAAAGTACGACAGGCTTATTAAAGCCAGGAGGCCGCCTTGTCGTATTGTCATACCATTCGCTCGAAGACAGAATCGTAAAAAACTTTATGCGTTCGGGTAGAATTGACGGCGTTCAGGAAAACGATTTTTTCGGAAACCGGAGCTCACCGTTTGAGTTGATCAACCGAAAAATTATTACTCCCGGAGAAAAGGAAATTGCAATGAATCCAAGAGCAAGAAGTGGCAAATTACGAATTGCAGAAAAACAGTAATGACGGCAGTTAAGAAAAGAAAAAAAGTTACGGTAAGGGAAGTGCTCAACGGCAGATTCTTCGAAAGTGAATGGTTTCGTCGCAACAGGATTCTTATGTTTATGATATTTTTTTTGCTATTGACCAATATCACAGTAAGATATAAATCAGAGAAGGTGATCCGTGAAATGTCAGCTTTGGAAGACAGTCTGATTGAATTACGTTCAAAATCTATTTCAATAGCTGCCGAAGTAGTGAAATTGAGCAGGCAATCGGTGATTATAGATCGCGTTAAGAAAAGTGGCATCGATCTGGAGACATCAAAAGAGCCTCCCCGAAAAATTTATGTAGAAAAGGAGTAGAATGGAAATCAGAAAAGAAATATTGACACGTTTTGGGCTGGTATATGCCACAATAGTGCTTTTCTGTATCTATATCCTCATTCGTGTTTTCATCATTCAACACTCTCCCAAATGGGATCAGGAAGCTCAAAAATTAGACATTAAGGAGTTTACTCTGTCTGCACGACGCGGCGATATCTGTGCTGCTGATGGCAGTCCAATGGCAACCTCCGTTCCTTATTATGAATTACGAATGGATCTTGGAGCCCCAGGACTTGAAAAATTTTTCTATCATGATGTTGACTCACTTGCAATCTGCCTCTCACGTTTTTTTCATGATAAATCGATAGGAGCCTATAAATCAGAGCTGAAAAGAGCTTATTCACAACAGAAACATTTTTTCCTGATTACAACCCATAAAGTATCCTACGAAGAATTACAGACCGTAAAGAAATTTCCTATTCTCCGAAGAGGGAGAAACAAAGGAGGATTAATGGCTGAACAGGAGAATAAACGGGTTTATCCTTCAGGTGATCTGGCTTTAAGAACTTTGGGAAAACTGACCAAGGATGTCTCTGACGGCTCAACAGGAAATGCCGGGGCGTTTGGTCTTGAGCAATCATTTGAAAAAGAACTGAAGGGCGAGGATGGTGTTGCAGTTAAGCAGAATATGTCGGGCCGATGGTTTATTATCAGTAAAGATGATCCGGAAGACGGCAAGAATATCGTTACAACATTGGACGTTAAAATGCAGGATCAGGTTACTTATTCGCTTAAACTTCAAATGGAGAAATCAAGAGCCGCCTATGGAACTGCCATACTAATGGAAGTAAAAAGTGGTGATATCAAGGCTATCGCGAATTTTGGACGCAACGCCAGAGGGGAACTGATCGGTGGATATCAGAATTATGCCATTGGTAATGCCGGCTGTTCCGAGCCCGGATCAACCTTCAAACTGGCCTCCTTAATGGCTGCTTTTGAAGATGGCAAAATTGATACTGCAACGATGGTTGACACCGGGAAAGGAAAATGGAAATACAAAGACAGAGAGGTTATCGACAGCGATTACGGTAAGGGAGGGCATGGTAAAATTACGGCAAAAAATGCATTTGAATTATCCTCAAATGTTGGACTAGCCAAATTAATTACCCAGAGCTATGCGGGTAAAGAGAGCGATTTTATTGAAAGAGTCAATAAAATGGGGATGTTTGAAGAGCTTAAGCTTGGAATTCAGGGGGAAGCGAAACCTTATATCAACAAACCGGGAACTCCATCATGGTCAGGGGTGTCATTAGCCTGGCTATCATTTGGTTACGAGCTAAAGGTTACGCCACTGCAAACCCTTACCTTCTATAATGCAATCGCTAATGGTGGATGCATGATGAAGCCGCGCCTGGTCAAGGGAATTACAGAAAATGGAAGTATACGTGAAAAAATAGGAACAAAAAAATTAATCTGGTCTATTTGTTCTGCAAAGACATTGCGCATGGCACGTGCTATGCTTGAGGGTGTAATTACGAATGGTACTGCAAAAGCTTTAGAAACAAAGTACTATAAAATTGCAGGAAAAACCGGAACCGCTCAGGTAGCCAATAACAAAGAAGGTTATAGCCATGGCGGGCAGAAAATTTATCAATCTTCCTTTGCCGGATATTTTCCGGCTGATGATCCAAAATATTCGTGTATTGTGGTGATAAACGATCCCAAAGGTGGAAATTATTTTGGAAGCTCGGTGGCCGGACCTGTCTTCAGGCAAATATCAGACTACGTATATGCTTATGAATTAGGTTTAAATGAAGAAATAGAGCTGCCTTATGCTAAAATTGAAAACGATATTCCCGGTGTCACCGCAGGCCGTAAAAAAGACATTGCCAATGTGCTTGATGAGTTGAATATACTCAATGGATTTGCCTTTACTAAATCCGATTGGGTAGAGGCCAAACCGGATGAAGACGGATTGGAACTTGCCAACCGCGAAGTGCAGAAAGGAATCGTTCCTAATGTAAAAGGGATGGGTGCCACCGATGCAGTATATCTGCTCGAAAACAATGGCTTGAAAGTCTCGGTACGTGGACGTGGGAAAGTTAAATCGCAATCTGTGAGAGCGGGGACAAAAGTACAACGTGGGCAAAGTATAGTGCTTACACTAAGTTAAAATACAGAATATGAAGTTTTTATCAGAGTTGACAAATGAAATTAGCGATATTGTCGTAATCGGAGACCCGAATTGCAGGATCGAAGGTCTCGCTTTTGACTCCAGAAAAGTAATTCCCGGATTTCTCTTTGCTGCCATTTCCGGTACAACAGTTGATGGAAATGAGTTTATTGCTTCAGCAATCGCCAATGGTGCGAAAGTTGTGCTTTGTGAACGACTTCCGGAGAACCCTGACAAACAAATTACCTGGATTAAAGCGTCGAACGCATCATTTGCATTCGGACAAATTGCCGCCAATTTCTATGGAAAACCATCATCGGTCCTGAAAATAGTAGGCATCACCGGCACAAATGGAAAAACAACTACTGCCACATTGCTATACCGCCTTTTTAAGGAACTGGGACATAAGGTCGGCTTGTTGTCAACAGTATGCAATTACATTGATAATGTACAACTTAAAGCAACACATACCACTCCTGATCCCCTTCAGATTCAAGAGCTGATGGCCGAAATGGTGAAAGCCGGATGCACCTATTGTTTTATGGAGGTGAGTTCTCATGCGATCGATCAGGACCGGATCGCCGGAATATCCTTTGATGGCGGAGTCTTCTCCAATCTTACGCATGATCATCTCGACTACCATAAAACATTTGCAGAATACCGCGACGCCAAGAAAAAATTCTTCGACAGACTAAGTTCTGAAGCATTTGCAATCACAAATACAGATGACAAAAACGGGTTGTTTATGCTTCAGAATACTTCTGCACGAAAGCTTACTTATGCTGCCAAAACAATGGCCGACTTCAAAGTAAAGGTAATAGAAAGTCATTTTGACGGAACCTTAATTAACATTGACGGCAAAGAGGTCTGGACCCATTTTGTTGGAAACTTCAATGCCAGTAACCTTCTGGCAGTTTACAGCACAGCCATTTCACTCGGTGCAGAAAAAGAAGAGGTATTGCGGATCATCAGTCTGCTTAAACCGGTTGACGGGAGATTCGAAACTTTTAAATCGCCGACCGGGATATTTGCCGTTGTCGATTATGCGCACACCCCCGATGCGGTTAAAAATGTTCTGGCAGCAATCAATGAAGTAAGAACAGGCAACGAAACAATCTTCACCATAATCGGAGCCGGAGGTGACCGCGACAAGTCAAAACGCCCAAAGATGGCACTCGAAGCCGCCTTGGCCAGCGATAAGGTTATTCTTACCTCTGACAATCCCCGCTCTGAAGAACCTGAAGTAATAATTTCAGAAATGGTGGCAGGAGTACCTGCGAATAAAGCCGCAAATGTACTGTCCATCACAAACCGGAAAGAGGCCATCAGAACGGCGTGCATGATGGCACGACCAGGCGATATCATTCTGATCGCTGGCAAGGGACACGAAGATTATCAGGAAATTAAAGGTGTTAAACATCATTTTGATGATCGGGAAGTTGTGCGTGAAATATTTAATGTTATCAATCAAAACTAACAAACATGCTGATTCCATTATTTAAATATCTTGAATCTTTGGACTTCCCCGGAGCCCAAATGTTTAACTATATCATGTTCCGATCGGCAATGGCCGTGATAACAGCTTTGCTATTCTCTACGATTATTGGCAAAAAAGTCATATATATGCTTCAGCGTCAGCAAATTGGCGAGGAGATACGCGACCTGGGACTTGATGGTCAGATGCAGAAAAAAGGAACTCCAACTATGGGCGGACTTATTATCCTTTCTTCGATCCTTTTAGCCACGCTGCTTTTTGCCAAGATGGATAATATCTATATTTTACTGATGATCATCACAACTATCTGGCTTGGAATGATTGGATTTGCTGATGATTACATCAAGGTTTTCCTCAAAGATAAAAAGGGACTTGCCGGCAGATTTAAAATAATAGGACAGATTTCCCTGGGAATAATTGTTGCTGCCACATTGTATTTAAGCGATGAAGTTTCTATAAAGGAAAAGATCTACGATGCAAACGGTAGAGCAAAAACAGAAATGGGTATCAATAGCGAAACCGGTAAAAGGGAGGTCCGGCAAATGACCAAGGAGATGAAATCAACTAAAACTACCATCCCATTCATTAAAAATCATGAATTTGATTACAAATGGTTGCTTTGGTTTTTGGGAAAAGGGGCCGAAAATTGGGCCTGGCTGCTTTATGCCATCATCTCTATATTTATCATCACTGCAGTTTCGAATGGCGCCAACCTTACCGACGGTCTCGACGGCCTGGCGACGGGTGCCTCCGCAATTAGCGGAGCCACGCTCGGCGTCTTCGCATATCTGGGGGGTAATATCATCTATTCGGGATATTTAAATATTATGTATATCCCTAACAGTGGGGAGCTTACCGTTTTTATGTCGGCCTTTATCGGCGCTGCAATTGGTTTTCTTTGGTACAACTCGTATCCTGCCCAGGTATTTATGGGTGACACCGGGAGTTTGGCATTAGGGGGAATACTGGCAGTGTTTGCCATAATCATTCGCAAAGAGATTTTAATTCCGCTGCTGTGCGGCATATTCCTGATTGAAAATGTATCGGTGATGATTCAGGTGGGATGGTTTAAATATACCAAACGGAAATACGGCGAAGGCCGAAGGGTTTTCCTCATGGCTCCGTTGCACCATCATTTTCAGAAAAAGGGTTTTCCTGAGCCAAAGATTGTAACCCGGTTCTGGATAGTAGGAATCATTCTTGCCGTGTTAACGATTGCCACTCTTAAGATGCGCTGATCATGAAACAGAACAGACTTGTTATTCTAGGTGGAGGCGAGAGCGGTGTTGGGGCTGCGATCCTCGGTGCCCAAAAAGGGTTCGAGGTCTTTCTCTCTGATTTTGGTGCGATAAAAGACGAATACAAAACTGTGCTTCAGCAACGCGGACTAAAATTTGAGGAGCTGCAGCATACCGAAGCATTGATCTTGAATGCCGGTCTGGTAGTTAAGAGCCCAGGAATTCCTGACAAGGCTCCTATCGTAGTCAAACTGCTGGAAAGAGCCATTCCGGTAATCTCTGAAATCGAATTCGCCGGACGGTATACCAAAGCGAAAACAATTTGTATCACAGGTAGTAACGGCAAAACGACTACTACTTTACTTACCTGGGAGCTCCTTAAAAGAGGCGGGCTAAATGTCGGATTAGCGGGAAACGTAGGGCGAAGTTTTGCCCTTCAGGTAGCAGAAGAAAATTTCGATTATTATGTGCTTGAACTATCAAGTTTCCAGTTGGATGGAATGTTCGGTTTCAGAGCTGATATTGCTATACTTCTAAATATAACACCGGATCATCTCGATCGGTATGACTATAAAATGCAGAATTATACTGATTCTAAAATGAGAATAACGCAGAATCAGCACTCTGATGACTGGTTTATTTACTGTGCTGATGACCCGGTTGTTCAGGAAGAACTGGCTAAACGCTCCATTACAGCCAGAAAAATCCCGTTTACAATAATGGAAAAGCTCCAGGAGGGCGGATGGATTGAAGATGATAAAATAAAAATAAACGTTAATAATAATACTTTCGATATGACAATCTACGAATTAGCACTACAAGGAAAGCACAATGTGTACAACTCGATGGCAGCCGGAATTTCGGGAAGCATTTTAGGTCTGCGAAAAGAGGATATGCGCGAATGCCTCAGCGACTTCCAGGGTGTTGAACATCGCCTTGAACGGTTTTTACGTGTTCACAACATCGAATTTATTAATGACTCAAAAGCGACAAATATCAATTCGGTTTGGTGGGCACTCGAAAGTATGCAGACACCTGTCGTGTGGATTGTTGGTGGAGTCGATAAAGGAAACGATTATTCGATATTATTTGATCTCGTAAAAGAAAAGGTCAAAGCGATTGTATGCATTGGAAAGGACAATCAAAAAATCATCGCGGCGTTCAGCAGTTTGGGGAAAGAGATTGTTGAATCAAATAACATGGATGAAGCGGTCAGGAGCGCGTATTTTCTGGCTTCTAAGGGAGACACGGTATTGCTTTCGCCGGCTTGTGCCAGTTTCGATCTTTTCAAAAATTACGAGGAGCGCGGAAGAAAATTTAAAGAAGCAGTACGCAATCTTTAAAACCAATGTTCAATGTTCAATGATTAATGCTCAATGGACATTGGTAGGTTATCAATCTCACTCTTGTGTGAAGAGGGTGTTTTAAAAGACAAATAACAAAAAAATGGATATTGGAGAATTAAAGCAATACATTAAAGGAGACAGGATCGTCTGGGCCGTGCTTGTGGCGCTGACGTGCCTCTCGCTGCTGATCGTATATAGCTCAACCGGCGCTCTTGCTTACCGGCAGGCAGAAGGAAATACCACGTATTATATTTTGCGTCAGTTGATTTTTCAAGGTGCAGGATATGGCGCAATCATTATCATGCTGAATTACATTCCTGTAAAATTATATAACCGGTTCGCTAACGCTTCCTTCGTCATTGCAATTGTCTTTGTATTACTTGGGTTAGTTTTTGGAAGAGGTGGAGAAGGAAGTACAGGCCGGACACTTCCTTTAGGATTTATTAGTTTTCAACCGGCAGAGATTGCAAAAGTGGCAATTATCTTATGGATTGCACGTTTACTTGCTAATAACCAAAAAGATAAAAGATTATTGCGTATCGCTTTTTTAAAAATAGTCATCGGCTTAGGTGTGCTCTGTCTGCTGATTTCGATGGCCAATTTTTCTTCTGCAGTTTTGCTCTTCGGTACTGCTATGATCATGATGTTTGTGGGTAGAATACCATTTAAATACCTGTTATTTATGATATTGGCAGGCTTGGGATTTGTGCTGCTTATTTATTTTGCAGCTCCTCTGCTCCCTGAAAAGGGAAACTTCGGACGAATTCAAACCATCCGAGGAAGGATTGACAGGCATCTGCATGGTGATAAAGCCTCTGAAAAAGGGCTTACTCAGGATGATTTTGCCAAGATTGCCATTCACATGGGTGGCGTGGCAGGGGTTGGCGCCGGCAAAACCAAAATCAGCAATTTTATGCCTGCGGCTTACAACGACTTCATCTATTCTATTATCATCGAAGAGTATGGCCTGATCGGAGGAATTGTGGTTCCATTGCTTTATCTTATTTTTCTGACCCGAGGTGGTATCATAATCCGAAAATGCAACCGGACATTTCCTACATTTCTGGCCACTGGTGCTGTATCTGTCATTATTCTGCAAGCCATTATCAATATGGCAGTTTCTTCGGGTGCCATTCCCGTAACCGGTCAGCCGCTTCCATGGGTCAGCTGGGGCGGTACATCGCAGGTATTTACCGCACTGACATTTGGATTATTGCTTAGTGTAAGCTCAGAAACAGATGAAGAATCACAGCGTGAGGTAGAAAATAATTTCAATCCGGATGGAGTACTGCCGGATGAAGACCTTGTTTTGACAAAAGATTAAAATGGGAAAATTAAAATTTATAGTTAGTGGCGGTGGTACAGGAGGACATATCTTCCCGGCTTTGTCTATTGCCGATGGACTGCAAAAGCGTTTCCCTGACTGCGAAATACTTTTTGTAGGCGCCGAAGGGAAGATGGAAATGGAAAAAGTGCCTGCTGCAGGTTATCCGATTGTTGGATTACCTGTTGCCGGATTTCACCGTGGCGAAATCTGGCGAAACCTGGCTTTTATCCCTAAACTGATTCGCTCACTGATGAAAGCAAAAAAAGTGGTCAAAGAATTTCAGCCTGATGTTGTAATCGGCGTGGGTGGTTATGCCAGCGGTCCCGTTCTTCGTGTGGCAACCACCCTCGGTATCCCAACAGTACTTCAGGAGCAAAATTCTTATGCCGGAGTTACCAATAAAATCCTGGGAAAGAAAGCCAGTAAAATATGTGTGGCATACGACAAGATGGAACGCTTTTTCCCTGCCGGAAAAATTGTGTTTACCGGCAACCCGATTCGCAGCGGATTGTCGGAAATCCTTCCAAAATCGGAGGAAGCCAAAGAATTTTTTAATGTTGATACTGATCAGCGTATAATCCTGGTTGTTGGTGGTAGTCTCGGAGCACGGACCCTTAACGAAAGTATGCTTGCAAATCTCGAACTGATCCGGAATTCAGATGTCCTGTTCATTTGGCAAACCGGTAAATATTATTTCAAAGCCATTCAATCTCAACTGGATAATCATCAGGTAAGCAATATCCGGCTGATGGAATTTATTCCGAGAATGGATCTTGCCTATTCGCTGGCTGATGTAGTGATTTCGCGGGCAGGAGCAGGAACAATATCCGAACTTTGCATCGTTGGCGCACCATCTGTTCTGGTTCCGTCACCCAATGTTTCTGAAGACCATCAAACCCGTAACGCGATGTCGCTGGTCGAAAAAGGAGCTGCTGTTCTTGTAAAAGATCCCGATGCGGTTAACAACCTTGTCAGCGAGGCACTGACATTGGTGGCTGATCGGGAGAAATGCCTTCAACTTTCGCAAAGCATTAAAAAGCTGGCCACTCCAAATGCAACAGAAGATATTATTTCGGTTATCGGAACATTATTAAAGCATAAAAATGATTGAAATTGACAAAATAGAACGGGTATATCTCCTTGGAATCGGTGGAATCGGCATGAGCGCTCTTGCCCGCTACTTCCTTTTTATCGGTAAAAAGGTTGACGGATACGATAAAACAGCCTCTTCTTTGACGCATGATCTTGAAAAAGAGGGTATTGCAGTGCATTACAGCGAAGATTTACAAAAGGTTCCATCACTTGCAGAAAAAAATACAACCGTTATTATTTATACACCTGCAGTTCCGAATGACTTTCCTGAACTTTCCTATTTCCGGGAAAACGGATTTGCGCTTTATAAACGCTCAAAAGTATTAGGTCTGCTGACATCCGGCAAACGTTGCATTGCCATAGCCGGAACGCATGGGAAAACATCGGTTACCACAATGACCGCGCATCTTCTCAAACAATCGGCAGTCGATTGCTCAGCTTTTATTGGTGGCATTTCCAAGAATTACGGAACCAATCTGCTGTTGCCTCAAAATAACAGTCAATTCATTGTTGCTGAGGCAGATGAATTTGACAGATCCTTTCTTCAACTGCATCCCGAACTGGCAGTAATTACCTGGATGGATGCCGATCACCTCGATATTTATGGTGATCACGAAAATATGATTAAGGCATTTATTGAATTTATTTCACAAATTCAGAAAGGCGGAGCATTGCTCTATCGCAAAGGACTAAGTATCGACAATCGGTGGAACGAAAACATCAGGTATTTCAGTTATTCGATTAAAGAAACTGCTGATTTTCAGGCATTAAATATCAGAATTATCGATGGAGCTTACCATTTCGATTTAAAAACACCGTTTGGAGAGCTACCAAATCTATCACTTACCTATCCGGGATTGATGAACGTCGAAAATGCCGTAGCTGCTTGCGGGATGGCGCTGCTCAGCGGTGTTACCAAGGACGAAATCCGGACATCACTTCCAGTGTATAGTGGCGTTGCACGACGTTTTGATGTCAGGTTTAAAGGCAAAAAAATTGTTTATATCGATGATTATGCACATCATCCGCGCGAACTCGAAGCGACCATTCAGTCGGTTCGCGATCTTTATCCCGGTAAACGGATAACCGGTATTTTCCAGCCACATCTTTTCTCCCGGACGAAAGATTTCGCCGATGAATTTGCTGAAGCACTGGACCTGCTTGATGATGCTTTGGTTATGGAGATTTATCCTGCCCGTGAATTACCTGTCGAAGGTGTCGATTCATCGATAATATTGAATAAAATGAAGTTAATGAGCCGGATTCGTTGCTCGAAAGCATCCTTCCCGGCAATACTCGATAACTATCAGCCGGAAATCTTACTCACGCTTGGCGCGGGGGATATTGACCGGTTGATTGATCCAATTGTAACTTATCTGAGCCGAAAAGAAGATGTTTAAAAAAGCGTTGCATATTGCCCTTTGGAGTCTCTCTGTTGTTGTGATATTTATATCATTGGGATTTTCAATTAAGCAAAATCAACAACTAAAATGTGCCGATGTGAGGGTTAATATTACCGATTCGATACAAGAACAGTTTATCCGAAGCAACGACATCGAACAATGGGTGCGCAGAAATTACCGTGGAGTTTTTGGACAACCACTTCACTCTGTCGATCTCCGAAAGATAGAGGATGGATT
Organism: Mariniphaga sp.; assembly: GCA_037133495.1. GTDB lineage: Bacteria > Bacteroidota > Bacteroidia > Bacteroidales > Prolixibacteraceae > JAAFHB01. The sequence continues at coordinate 12,633 of JBAXOA010000006.1, forward strand.
GCGAAAGTTGCAATCGATTGAAAATGTTGCAGTTTATACCAATGTTTACGATAACGGTGTAAAAAGTTTTGGTTCGTTAGTCGTAAAAATAAAACAACGGGAACCGGTTTTCAGGGTCGTTGGTGCCGGACACGCTTTTTACATGGATAAACTTGGCAAAGTAATTGACTGGTCGCCCCGGTATACTCCAAGAGTTTTAATTGTTGGTGGCCTTGTCTCGCCCGATTTTGCCCGTAAAAAGCTTTTGCCGTTGATCAGTTTTATAAACGGTAACCCATTCTGGAGCGCACAGATCGATCAGATTTATGTGAACGCGGTAGGCGAGCTTTCGATGATTCCCAGAGTTGGCGAACAGATAATTCTTTTCGGTGAACCGGAGGATTTTCAGATTAAATTTCGTAATCTTAAGGCATTGTATACCGAAGGATTCAAAAATGGGGGATGGAGCCTTTATAAAACCATCAATGTAGAATTTCGTAATCAAATAGTTTGCACAAAAAAATAAGTAGTTATGAACCTTACAAGAGAATTGGTTGCTGCAATTGACTTAGGTACCTTAAGGACCAGAGCTGCAATTGGCCGTTTTACCTCGGACGGAAAACTTGAAATCGTCGCTTTTTCAGAAGCATTGACACAGGGAGTCCGAAACGGAGTAGTCGTGAATATCGACGAGGCTGCATTATCAATTGCCAGTGTTATCAGTTCGCTTGAAAGAAGCCTTAACCTGAAGGTGAGAAGGGTCTTTGCCGGAATCTCAGGACAGAAAATCGTCAGCCGTCAGTCAAATGGATACCGGATGACAGAAAACGGCGAAGTGACTCAAACCCTGATCAGCTCATTGATGGGTGAAGCACAGCGGTATTCCGGCGGTTTGGGAGAAAAAGTGTACCATCTCACACCGGACGAATTTGCAGTTGATGGCGAACGTGGTGTAAATAATCCTGTCGGGATGGCCGGTCATCGTATTGATGCCTCCTTTACAGTGATTTCAGCATCAGAATCATATGAACAGAATCTAAAAAAGAGCATCGAAAAAGCTGGTTATGAGCTTGCCGGTGCTTTCATCAACCCTTACGTGCAAGGATCAGGCTTCCTTTCGAAAGATGAAAAAGAGGCCGGCGTAATTCTTCTCGACTTTGGCGCCGGAACAACAGGCATATCCCTCTATTACGAAAACAAACTCCGGCTAGCTGCTGAATTGCCTTTTGGAGGTAACGTGATCTCCAACGATATCCGTGAGGGATGTAACATCATTCCAAGGCATGCCGAAATGGTGAAAATTCAATGTGGCTATGCCTTTTCAGAACTGGCTCCCGAGAATAAATTTGCTCAGATTCCTGAAGTGGAAGGGTGGCATGCCAAAGAGATTAGTTTTCGGAACCTTTCAGGAATCATTCAGGCACGACTTGAAGAGATTATAGAAGGTGTTAACTATCAGATTGAATCCACAGGTCTGTTGAATAAACTTGGAGCAGGAATTGTTCTGGCAGGTGGTGGCTCAAAGATGAGAGATATCGATAAATTAGTCAGCTATATGACCGGATTCGATGTTCGCTTTGGCAAACCCGTAGTTCCAATAAGAGAACAACTCTTCAACGAACAAATTATGAATGCTCAATCAGCCAATATTATTGGTTTGCTGATCAATGGATTATACCAGGCACGAAGTATGAAATACCCTCAGGGAATGATTGTCTCCGATACTCCTGAAGAGGGGAAAAAGAAACAAACGGCAAAAAATCAGGGATCCGGGTTGAAAACCATGGTCTCTGATCTTTTTGGTCGTGCAAAAGAGGGTCTCAACGGATTAATTTCTGATGAAGACCACGAAATAAATTAAAATCAATTTGTTTATCAGATGGAAAATAACACAGACGATTTATTAACCTTCGGGTTTCAGCACGATTATCAGTCAATCATTAAAGTGGTTGGTGTTGGCGGCGGCGGCGGAAACGCAGTAAATCATATGTTTCGTAAAGGCATTGCAGGGGTTGACTTCCTGGTGTGTAATACTGATGCACAGGCACTTGTAAACAGCCCGGTGCCTGTAAAAGTTCAGTTGGGTGTTTCTCTCACAGAAGGGCGTGGTGCCGGAAACAAACCCAAACGCGGTGAACAGGCTGCGATAGAAAACCTGGCCGAAATTAGAACAGTGCTTGAGACCGGAACAAAAATGCTGTTTATTACTGCCGGAATGGGCGGAGGTACAGGCACAGGAGCAGCACCCGTTATCGCTCAGCTTGCGCGCGAAATGGATATTCTCACTATTGCCGTGGTTACACTTCCTTCAATTAAAGAGGGACGGTTACGTTATGAACAGGCAATCGAAGGGATCAAAAGGTTGCAGCGGTTTGTCGACAGCTTACTGGTAATCAGCAATGAAAATTTACATAAAGTATACGGTGATCTGCCTGCCCGCGAAGCTTTTGCCCAGGCTGATAATATCGTGGCTGCCGCGGTAAAAGGGTGTGCCGAAATCATCACGCTTCACGGGAATATCAACATCGACTTTGCCGATGTGAATACGGTATTGCGCGAAAGTGGCGTCTTCATTATGGGCACCGGATTTGCTGAAGGAGAAAACCGGGCCATGCGCGCTGCTGAAGAGGCCTTGAAATCGCCGCTTTTGGATAGCAACGACATATTTGGAACTGAAAATATTCTCCTCAACATCACCTCAGGTGACGATGAGGTGCGGATGGGTGAGATTGGTGATATTATTGATTATCTGCAGAATGCAGCCGGCGATAATGCCAATATCATCTGGGGTAACGGTTATGACGCCAAACTTGGCAATCAAATTAGTGTGACAGTAATCGCTACGGGCTTTGAGATCAATCCAAACCGGATACTTCGCCCTGAGCCAGTCAGAGAAACTGTGGTCATCCCGGTGCAGGATAAAATCTTTCAACCGGTAAACCCGGAACCTGCAGCCGCAAAGATTAATGAGACCGAGCAGGCAGAACCTTCTATGGTATTTGAGTTAAATCCCGATGAGAGCTTTACAGTTCTTAAAGATGAGAAAACACGCGAAGCCGACCAGAAGATACGCAGCTCCAAATTGGAAAATAAACAGCCAAAACCTAAAACTGCGGATAGCGCTGAACCGATAAGTAATTGGTTTACCCGACAGTTTGGCGGTCTCTTCACTGAAGAAGATGATGATATTGGCAAATAATATTGAAAGTCAAACAACAAATAAAATCGAACAAAATGACTGAATTAATAGAATTTGATCTGCCCGTAAGCAGTGAAAAAATTATCAAAGTAATTGGAGTAGGCGGCGGTGGAGGTAATGCGGTCAATCACATGTACCGTCAGGGAATTAAGGATGTCGACTTTGCAGTCTGCAATACCGATGCCCAGGCCCTCATGAACAGCCCTGTTCCAATTAAAGTTCAGCTTGGTTCAGAACTCACCGAAGGACGGGGCGCCGGAAACAAACCCGACGTTGGACGCGATTCTGCAATTGAAAATTTAGACGACATAGATAAACTGCTTGATGGCAATACTAAAATGGTTTTCATCACAGCGGGAATGGGAGGCGGAACCGGAACGGGTGCAGCACCTGTTATCGCTCAGGCAGCCCGCGATCGTAAAATACTCACAATCGGCATTGTATCTATTCCATTCCGAAACGAAGGACGATTGCGGATTCAACAAGCTATCGAAGGAATTCGGGAGATGGAGACATGTGTTGACTCTTTGCTCGTCATTAACAACGAACGAATCAGAGAGATTTATGGCGATTTCCCAATCTCAAAGGCCTTTTCAAAGGCCGATGATGTGCTGGCTATTGCCGCGAAGGGGATAGCTGAGATTATCACCTGCCCCGGATTTATCAACGTTGACTTTGAAGATGTGAGGACTGTTATGCAAAATTCAGGAGTTGCCATTATGGGTTCTTTTCAGGCTACAGGCGAAAACCGCGCCAGAAAGGCCGTGGAAGGGGCATTGAATTCTCCGCTTTTAAATAATAATGATATACGGGGTGCCAAAAATATTCTCGTTAACATCACCTCGGGTGAAACCAACGAAGTAACCATGGACGAAATGAATCTCGTTAATGAGTATGTACAGGAAATGGCAGGTAATAATGCCGACCTGATCTATGGCGTTGCAGTAGATCCGGCTATGGATGAAGCAATCAGCGTAACTGTAATTGCAACAGGATTCAAAACAAGTTCAATCCCTGAAATGAATGGCGGCGCTCAGCCTCAACGCGAAAGAGTGCCGCTTCTCGACGATAACAATGACTTTCCTGCTGGATTTTTTGGGAGTGAAACAACTTCTCATCCTAAAAAGCATCCATCTTTCACCGAACCTCCAACAATGGATAAGAAAGATGAGATTATTAAGCAACTATACCCGCCCATCCGAATCGATCCTTTTGGCGACGGAACTTCAGAGGAAGGAAAGAAGGTGATGCAGGTCAATTTTTTTAACGAAACAGAAGATTATATCGAGGAGCTTTCTAAAATCCCTGCTTACGAACGGAGAAATGCCAAAAACACCAATAATCCTTTAGCCAATAATCGCGAAGTATCGCGGTATACCTTATCCGGCAACCGTGATGAAGGTCCTCGTCTGAGAAAAAACAACTCCTTTCTTCACGATAAAGCGGATTGAAAAATTAATGTTCAATTTAAAAATTGTCAATTTACAATACCTAAAATACATCAATATGAATTTATTCGATCAGATCAGCGAAGATATCCGGCTGGCAATGCTGGCAAGAGACAAAGAGAGGCTTGAGGCCTTACGTAACGTGAAAAAAGTGTTGCTTGAAGCTAAAACGGCCAAGAGTGGCGGCGAGGAGCTTAGCGATGATGCTGCTGTCAAGGCAATTGCAAAATTGGCCAAGCAAGGTCGCGATTCGGCAGAGATCTACAAACAGCAAAACAGAATTGATCTTTACGATCCCGAGATGGCGCAGGTGAAAATTCTTGAGAGTTATCTTCCAAAACAAATGGAAGACGAAGAATTAACTGCAGCAATTAAGTCAATCATCGAAAAGACTGGTGCAACATCGATTAAAGAAATGGGTAAAGTGATCGGCGTGGCATCGAAAGAACTGGCCGGAAAGGCAGATGGCAGGCTGATCTCAGAAAAAGTGAAAAGCCTTTTAGCATAAAAGCCTGTTTTAGTCTTTAAGAAATAGCGGTTACGGATTTTATTATTAAAAAGATGCCGCAAAATCATCGAAACACCAAAAACCACAGAATCTAATAGTTAAATATTATATTTCGGTGATTTTTGGTGAATTTGTGTGTTGATGGCAGTAAAACTTGCGATTGCTGTTTTATTTCAAAGAAACCCTACGCCTTAAACCTTTTTGCCACTTCGTCCCAATTGATGATCTTAAAGAAAGCCTCAATATAATCAGGTCTTCTGTTCTGATACTTCAGATAATAAGCATGTTCCCAAACATCAATTCCCAGAACCGGAAAACCTTGTAAATCTGCAACATCCATTAGCGGATTGTCTTGGTTTGGGGTAGAGCTTACAACCAGCGCATCACCTTTTTGAACCAACCAGGCCCAGCCGCTTCCAAAACGGGTTGCTGCTGCTTTTGTAAATGATTCTTTAAACAGATCAAAAGAACCAAAAGAGCCATTGATCGCCTCAAGTAATTTGCCTTGAGGTGCAGAAGATCCTCCTGGGGTCAAAACATCCCAGTATAGATTGTGATTGTAGTATCCGCCGCCGTTATTCCGGATGACAGGAGCCAATTTTGATGCATTTGCAATAATCTCTTCAATGCTTTTACCTTTCAAATCACTGGTTTCAATTGCACCGTTCAGATTATTGGTATAAGCAGCATGATGTTTAGTATGATGGATTTCCATCGTTTGTGCGTCGATATATGGTTCGAGCGCTTTGTAATCATATTGGAGTACAGGTAGTGTAAAGCTCATATTATTTAATTTTAAATGTTTATTTTTATAGAACGAATAAATACGAAAAATGTTTAGAATTAATCTAAATAAGAATAACCCTTAAGGTTTCCAAAACCTGAAGGGTTTGAAATAATGAATTTAATTTTCTTGTAGTAGTAACCATATTGCAGTAAATACGTCGTTAGAGGATCAATTAAGTTGTAGAAATAAAATAATGTCGTATTATTTTTCAATCAATTCATTAAATCGTGGTCATTAGTGAATGTTGATTTTACGTTGCAGTGCTTTGCACCTTAAGAATCGTGTTTAATAATTCAGTAATTATCAGAGATCATTTTCAAATAAAATGAAAATCAAAAATGCGACATTAAATCTTTCCGATTACTTAAATTCCATTATTATGAAAAAATCTATAGTTATATTTCTTCTTTTCAGCGCGTTCGGATTTGCAAAATCTGTAGGTCAGGATACTGTGCGGGTAAAATTACCGGGCAAAAATGTCGTGACGGTTGTCGATGGACATGGGAATAATGCAAAGGTTGATGTTGGCAATAATGCTGTGCATGTGAATAGCGGCAAAGATGATACTGTCAAAATCAGAGTCGGGCGGAGAGTGGTAATTATCCGCAGCGGAAGACATAATTCCAACATCCGGCTCAATTATCTTGATGACCGTAAATATGAGTTATGGACCGGAAAATCATCAGGGTTTAAGGGCCATTGGGCAGGATGGGAGATGGGTATCAATTCATTTTCCAAAGTTGATTATAAAGGATTCATGCCCAATTTCATGGATCTGAACCAAAACAAGTCTTTCGAAACAGGCATTAATTTTTTAGAGTATAATATTGGGTTAAAATCTGATAAAAACAATATTGGGTTAGTTACGGGACTTGGAATTACCTATAATGATTATCGTTTTTCGAATGCTTTTACAATTGTCAATAACGAAGGTTTTGTTGAACCGGTTTCTCTGAATGAACGCAATCTTTCAAATCAAAAAGTCATGGAGACTTTAATATCAATCCTTTCCGCATTGGAGCTACAGCACGAATGGGTTACAGGGGGATAAATGTTTTCGGTACCTCTTACTTTTCCCCCTTTTTCAGGAATGGCCGAGGTCCGGAGCTATTCCCGTTTACGATTGGCATCGTTCTGATGGATTGGTAATCAGAATAATAATATAAAACCCGACAGGTTTTCGAAACCTGTCGGGTTTATGTCCGATATTGAGGAGCAAAAAACTTGTCCTACAATGGAATATTTCCGTGCTTTTTTAATGGATTAGCCGTATGCTTGTTCTGGGTCATTTCCAACGCCTGAATCAATTTAAATCTTGTTTGTGATGGAACAATAATCTCGTCTATATAACCCAGTTCGGCCGCTTTATAAGGATTGGCAAACTTATCGCGGTAATCTTCGATTTTTTGAGCAAGTTCCTCTTCGCTCATTTTCTCGCGGTGAATAATTTTCACTGCACCGTCAGCTCCCATAACTGCGATTTCGGCAGAAGGATAGGCAAAGTTAATGTCTGCGCCAATGTGCTTACTGCTCATCACATCATAAGCACCTCCATAAGCTTTACGGGTGATAAGTGTAATTTTAGGAACAGTCGCTTCTGCAAACGCGTATAAAAGTTTGGCGCCATGGCGGATAATTCCACCGTATTCCTGAGCTGTTCCGGGAAGAAAGCCCGGGACGTCGACGATGGTCACAATCGGAATATTAAAGGCATCGCAAAAACGGACGAACCGTGCGCTTTTTACCGATGAATTGATATCAAGTACACCGGCAAGACTTGCAGGCTGATTGGCAACTATTCCAACGCTGCGTCCCGCAAGCCGGGCAAATCCGATGATCATATTAGGGGCGAAGGCGGGCTGAATTTCAAAAAAGTTCCGGTCATCGGCGATGCTGGTGATCAGATCTTTCATATCGTATGCCTTATTCGGATCTTCAGGAATCAAAGTGTCGAGATTCTTGTCCTCGCGGTGTATGTCATCCTTGCAAGGAACGGCATGAGGCTCCTCGAGATTATTGGAAGGAAGAAATCCGATCAGCTCGCGGATCATGAGCAAGGCATGCTCTTCACTATCGGCGGTCAGGTGGGCTACGCCACTCTTGGCATGATGAGTAGAAGCGCCACCCAATTCTTCCTTGGTCACATCCTCGTGTGTCACAGCCTTTACTACGTCGGGACCGGTCACAAACATATAGCTTGTATCTTTCACCATCACAATAAAGTCGGTGATCGCAGGTGAATATACGGCTCCTCCGGCACATGGTCCGAGAATGGCCGAAATCTGAGGAATTACTCCGGAGCTCATCACGTTGCGGTAGAATATATCGGCATAGCCGGCAAGACTTTCAATTCCTTCCTGAATACGTGCACCACCTGAGTCGTTCAGACCGATCAGCGGAGCGCCCATTTTCATGGCAAGATCCATAATCTTAACGATCTTATCAGCATTGGCGCGGCTCATCGTTCCACCAAAGACGGTGAAATCCTGTGCAAAAGTGTAAACCAGACGGCCATCAATTTTGCCATATCCGGTGATCACTCCGTCGCCGGAGAATCTGCTGTTTTCCATTCCAAAATCGTGTGAACGGTGAACAACAAATTTGTCCAGTTCTACAAAAGTCCCCGGATCGATAAGTATCCCGATTCTTTCGCGGGCTGTTTTTCTTCCGGCAGCATGCTGACGATCAATACGATCCTGTCCTCCTCCTGACTCGGCTTCCAGATTTCGCTCAATGAGTCTCTCAAATTTATCCTGTTGTGATGACATATTTTTCCTGTTTATTAATTTAGTTTCCTTTACCTTTTAGTAATCCGTTGTCAACGATTTAAGCCTCTTCCTCCTCGTCATCAATAATCACTAAAAGTTGATTGTTGTCGACGGTATCGCCTTCTTTCACAGGTACTTCCCTCACTATTCCCCGTCGTCCCGCTTTAAATTCGCTTTCCATTTTCATAGCTGAGAGCACAATTAATGGTTGTCCGGCTTCAACCTGATCACCAGGCTTGACGAATACCCGAACTACTTTACCGGGCATCGGAGACCTTATGGTATTGTCGAGGCTGACCGGGGCTGATTGCATTCTGCTTTGGCGGTAGCGCGATTCGTTGTCAACTACCTCAACTTCGAACTTGAAATATAAAGTATTGACATTATAGTGCTTGGGTTGGCTGGATTCAACAACTTCAACATTATATGATTGACCGTTATGAAGAATTGAGAACTCCTCGCTTCTCACTTTAACGATATCTACTTCATAGATTACATCGTCAACGGCAAGCGTCAGTATATTCCCTTCCCGTTTTATCTCTTTAACGATCGCATTACGGTTATTGACTTTAAGTTCGAGTTCCATTTTAGTTAATTTATCTGCAAATGCTATGTTGTTGTAATATATTGAATTAATGAAGCAACGAAATCTACAGCCTCGAAGTGAATTTTCGAATTTGTCGTTTCCAGTTAGTTTCCTTTTTTGCCGATGGTGCAACATTCGTTTTTTTGCTGTTCTCAATGCCTAAGACATATTCTGCAAACGTGGCAATCATCGCAATATCTTCACAATGCCTGTCGCATTTACCTTCTGCATGCAAAAATTCACTGTTTTTCTCAATAAAATGAGTATTGTAAGTCCCATTTTTAAAATCAGGTGTTTCCATGATACGCTCGAGGAACCGTATTGTAGTTTTTACACCGGTAATCTTATATTCGTAAAGAGCACGGCGCATTCTTTCAATAGCTTCATCACGGGTTCTGCCCCAAACTATCAGTTTGCTTATGAGTGAGTCATAGTAAATAGGAATAGTATACCCTTCATAAACGTAGCCATCGCATCGTACACCAAATCCGAAAGGTTCGGTGATATGGGTGATCGTTCCAGGATTAGGCATGAAATTATGATCGGTATCTTCGGCGTATATGCGACACTCGATTGCATGACCGCTTTGTTTCAGATCTTTTTGCTTAAAAGGAAGTTTATTTCCCTCTGCAACCCTTATTTGTTCTTTCACCAGATCGACACCGACAACACGTTCAGTTATTGGATGTTCGACCTGTAAACGGGTGTTCATCTCAAGGAAATAGAAGTTCAACTCCTCATCCATAATAAATTCTATAGTTCCGGCACCCTCGTAATTACAGGCATTGGCTGCAGCAACTGCACATTCTCCCATTATTATTCTTACTTCAGGAGTCAGCAGAGGAGAAGGTGTTTCTTCAACTACTTTTTGGTGTCTGCGTTGAACCGAGCACTCGCGCTCAAAAAGATGGACAGTATTTCCGTATCTGTCAGATAGTATTTGAAATTCGACATGATGGGGTGAATCAATATACTTCTCAATGTACAGGGCATCATCGCCAAAAGCCGTTTTAGCTTCCGATCGTGCAGCACGCAGGGAGCTTGTAATCTGCGATTCTTTCTTTACTAACCGCATCCCTTTTCCACCGCCACCTGCCGACGCTTTTATCATTACCGGAAGGCCTATTTCCATGATGTGTTTAATCGCTTCTTCCTCACTGGTCACCTTTTCAGTGGTCCCTGGAACAACAGGAACACCAGCTGCGATCATCTTTTTTCGGGCGCTGATTTTATCTCCCATCGTCTCAATAGACTCAGGTGAAGGCCCGATAAAGCAGATTCCTTCTTCACGGCACCGGCGCGAGAAAGCAGCATTTTCCGACAAAAATCCGTAACCGGGATGAATAGCATCGGCACCCGACATTTTTGCCGTTTCGATGATTTTATCCATTCTGAGATAACTCTCGGATGAAGGGGAGGGGCCAATATTATAGGCCTCGTTAGCATATCTTACATGCATTGCATTACGGTCAGCATCACTAAAAACAGCAACTGTCTTTATTCCCATCTCCCGACAGGAACGCATAATCCGGATTGCAATTTCTCCCCGGTTGGCGACCAATACCTTTTTTATCGGTTTTTGTTCCATTTTTTTTTTTACTTACTTGCGATGTCAAAATTAATATTTTTATGAAACTTCTGCTCATCAGTAATTCTACGAATCCGGGCGAGCCATATCTCGATTATCCTAAACATGAAATTAAGAAATTTCTTGGTGATAAAATGGTAAATGCCCTTTTTATTCCTTACGCCGCTGTGACTTTTTCGTTTGACTTATATGAGGCAAAAGTAGAAGAGCGATTTGCGGAAATTGGACATCATATTACTTCTATTCACCATTTTGCCGATCCGGTTAAAGCTGTGCAATCGGCAGAAGCAATTGTTGTTGGAGGTGGCAATACCTGGCAGTTGGTGCGGATGATGCATGATAAAAGGCTGATGGAAGCGATTCGGATAAAGGTGCTCCAGGGTACGCCATATATCGGATGGAGTGCCGGTTCGAATGTCGCTTGCCCTACTTTACGAACAACGAATGACATGCCGGTGATCGATCCAAAAGGATTTGATTGTATGGATTTAGTGCCTTTTCAAATTAATCCGCATTATCTGGATGCCCACCCTGAGGGTCATGGCGGTGAGACTCGGGAACAACGAATCGCTGAATTTTTGGAGATAAATCCGAAAATTAATGTCGTTGGATTGCGGGAAGGTACGATGTTGAAATACGAAAATAACAAGCTAATTCTGATCGGAACCAAAAGCGCACGGATTTTCAGGAAAGGGATTGAACCTCAGGAACTAAATTCTGGTGATAATTTTGATTTTCTGCTTCAACGATAGCTTTAATCGATAATTCAGTGCTTGTAAATGCTGAAAAATTGAAGCCTGTTCTTTTCAATCTCGTCCAGCCATTGGGAAAGTTAGCAGGAAACGATGCCTGTGCTATGGAATCAGTATGCGAAGAATTTGCTTTTGTATTTAAAATTTCATCTTGAGCTGAGGATTTTTTTTCATTGATGCGAAGTGTTTTTCAACCAATGCGTCTATCTCCCGGACACATCTCGTGCAGCCGGTTCCGGCATGGGTGAAATTTTGAACGTCAGCAGTTGTAAGTGCTCCTGCGCGTAAGATTTTTATTATCTCTTGTGCAGTAACATGATTACACAGGCACACCAATCGCTTCTGACTCATACAGGAATAATTTTGCCTGGGATTTTATTTAAGGAATTGTCAATTAACAATGTTCAATTCTGGATATCTATCATAAAGATCATTGTAAATTTAGCATTATTAATTGATAATTATTTTTATGACGGATCTTCAAATTTAATTTTGAAGACTACAACTTCAGGCGAATTTCCAATCCTTACAGGAGGTCCCCATGAACCAAAACCGGACGAGACGTAGAAATTTGTATTACCTTTTTTCAGAAAACCCCAGCTGAGTTCGAACACTGCTTTGGTAATGTAACTGAGAGGCCACAATTGCCCGTGGTGGGTATGCCCCGAGAGATGCAGGTCAACATTTTCGACAGTTGCTTCATCAAGATTAAAAGGCTGGTGATTCATTACAATAACCGGAAAGGTTTTGTCAATACCGGTCATCAGCTCTTTCAGTGATTTACGTCCGTTTTCGCCCATCCTTCGATTATCGCGGTCGTCGCGTCCGATTAACTGAATGCCATTCTCCAAGGTAAGGACTTTATCGCGCAACACATTGATATGAATGCTTTCCAAATACGGCAAGGTTTTCTGGATTCCTCCGATATATTCATGGTTTCCGGCAATGGCATAAACACCCATCCGTGATTTGATCTCCTGAAGGTGCCGTCCTAAATTTTTACGAAGTACCGAGGCGATATCGCCGTCCACCAGATCGCCGCAAAGCAACACCAGATCCGGCTTTTGATTATTGATGATCCTCACTAGTTTTTCCTCCCGGCTCTCTCCGATCAGTGCACCAAGGTGAAGATCGGAAGCCATGACGATTCTCATTTCGCGGCTTCCCGTTACCTTCTTCGGAATAGTCAGCGCGATCTCTTTGACACGGGTAGACCAGGCATTAATTGTTCCGGCAAGCACAACCAGTGAAACAAAAGCCACAGTAATGATACCAATTTTGAACCTCAAAGCCTGTGTAATCTCCGGAAGGAAATGGAAAAAATAGTTGAGCAGCCTGATGATATCGAAGAGCAAAATAGTAAGCGAGAAGTAAAGCATAAAGGCAAGCCAAAATGCTCCGGCACGATAAATCCATTCACTAATTACTGATGAATGAGTATGCTCGAGAACTTCGCCAATAATGAAACAGGAAACAATGAGCCAAAATGATATTATGTAGCTTTTTCGCCATACCGGTGATATTGAAAAAGCTTGTAATCCTCGCGAATAAATCAGAAAATTCAGCGAAAAATAGATCAGAAGGATGGTCCCGAAAAAAATAAGAAATGAAGTGGTACGCATTGATGTAAAAATTTTGCTCAAAAATAGACTTTATTACATTTTTATAACGGATAGTTTGAGTAAATGTTTATATGGTTGTTTATCTTTGCCAATTGACTAAATAATCATTGAATGAGGTATTCCCTGATCCTGATTTCACTTCTCATTTTTGCCTTCACGTCATGTTCTGATGGAGACGGGTGCTATGAATCGGTAGATACATTTATGGTGGCTTCTTTATCTGTAAATGGATTTAAGCCCATTAGTTCTATGGTAATCAGAGGTGTTAATCGCAATGATACGGGTGATATTCTGGTGAATGACCAGGTCTCATCTTTAACAAAACAATGTGCGCTGCCACTATCCTTGTCAACTGATTCAACGGGATTTGTTATTAAGGTCAATCAGATTAGTGATACATTATATATAAGGCATACAATGATTCTCAATTTTATATCCGAGAACTGCGGATTTGCTCCTAACTATATTATTTCAGGTTTTCGCCACACAAAGGGTATCGATTCGGTAAAAATTACTGATTCAAAGGTTAATCCAAAATCAATAGAGAAGAAAACGAATGACCAAAATATTAGTATCTATTTTACTGCTGCTACTCACTAGCAGTTTATCCTGCTTTTCGCAAAAGAAGCCGGAGGTATGGCGCTACGAGGGTCCCCGGGTTGGAATCGATCTGTCGCGTTTTCTGGTTCCTTATATGCAGAAGGGCAAACGAAACGGATGGGAGATACAGGCTGATATTCCGTATAAAGGAAACTGGTTTCCAACAGCAGAGGTTGGCATGCAATGGTTTGATGATCAAAGAGATGGATTTCGTTATAAAAATAATGGCACCTATGCCAGATTAGGCGTTGACTTGAATATTGTAAAATTTGAATCACTTAAAGATCACGATTTTGTCTTCGTGGGAATGCGTTACGGCTATTCGGTATTTAATCAGCAATCTGAAGGTATTGGTTATTCAAACTACTGGGGGACAATAACATCATCAATACCAGTCCGAACCATGAATGCACATTGGGCGGAGCTTCTTTTTGGTATGAAGGGCGAAATATTTACTAATTTTTTTCTTGGATGGTCACTAAGGGCTAAATTTCCACTGGCCGTCACAAATGATGTTAACATAAAACCATACATAATTCCCGGTATCGGTAAAATTACAGGTGGCACTCCTTTTGATTTCTCGCTGTGCGTTTATTACCGTTTTCCTATATTTAAGACCAAGACCATCCCAAAGCCGATTAAAATGGGCGGAACAACACATCCCGGCGAAAACGACGGCGATGATCCGTATAATCAGAATAACTCCGGCGGATCGCAGTCAGGAAGCGGCAGTATGCGAAATTTAAGAAGTGGCGGCCGGTAAGGAATAATTTGAAAATTGAATTACCTTAATTGCAAATATCTCTTTAAGGTCGATAGGATTTGCTCATTGATGTTGGCGTACAAAGGATGCAATCAGCCAATCCAAGACTTTCCTTGTCAAGATCATCAATCTCATCTTGCTCTGTAGATCCGATGGTGAATATCTTTAACGCGGGATTTGATTTTTTTAGGTACCACACTACTCCTTGATGGTGGTCGCTGTGATAGGAACCATTGAAATGAACCAGTGTTTTTCCCGCAACGAAATTTTTCAGGATAAAGTAAGCCATCGTAGCATCTTTAACCGCTTGTGACTTTGGCAGGTTCTGACCTCCATGTCCTTTAGCCTGAGTGAAAATATCCTTGTAGCACGCCAGGGTACTGTCATACGCAATCGGAAGGGGAGCTATCCATCTTTTTGCTTCCTCATTAATGCTATCCAATTTCTCTAATCCTTTGGTGTAGACCATGTTGGCATAGCGCCTGGGGATATTGGCTGCGACAAAATGAACTTTATTCTTTTTCGCAAAATCAAGTAACGGCTTATAATCGCTTGGGAAATTAGTCCAGAGTTTGGCTTCATCTTTTAATGTTTTCTCAGAAACTGCACCTGAAAGATATTCATCAACAGTAATTTGATCATCAGCCTCAAACATTTCAGCCGAAAGAACTAATTTTTCTTTTTTATCTGCAAAGAGATCTTTGCTAAGCTCAAGTTCCAGCCAATGATTAATTGGATTGTCGTGCAATTCGCCAAAAAGGATAATATCTGCTTCTTTTGCCTCTTCCAATAATTTTGCATAATGGATTTCCTTCCCTTTTATATCAAATAATTGGTAGGCTTTTTTATCTGTTTTGAAGGCGAATAGTGTGAATGACAGCACGATAATTAGCAGCGATTTTCTCATTTTGCTTTTTTTACTGATTGTTTTTTTTGACAGCCAAAGATAAGGATCTTTCTTCCTGTCACAAATTTTATAATCTGTCAAATAAATTATTATTTTTGAAAACTATTATACCCATTCGAAAAAAATGTACTATGACTAACACAAAATTAGGAAATCCGGCTGTTGTCGGATTGGCAGGGTTTGGTTTAACTACTCTATTGTTGCAGTTCCATAATCTTGGTTTTAGCGGTCTTGGGCCGGTTCTGGCTATGGGTTTGGTTTTTGGCGGATTAGCTCAGTTAATTGCCGGATTCATGGAATTTAAAACCGGAAATAACTTTGGATTCGCAGCCTTCTCCACTTACGGTGCCTTCTGGATTGGCTTAGCAATCATTTGGATATTGAACAATTTTGAAGTATATAAGTCCTCTCCTACAGATATCGGATTCTATCTGGTTGGATTTACTTTATTAACCGCGATATTCTGGATAGGATCGTTGTACATTCATACTGCAATGGCCATCACTTTTACAACCTTGCTGCTCGGTTTTATTCTTCTGGATTTTGGTCATTTTGGGAATCCATTCATGAATATTGTTGCAGCATATGTACTTATTGTTTGCGCCTTCTCTGCGTGGTATATGATGGCCGCTATAATTATTAATGACGTCACAGGCAAACAAATGCTAAAGTCTGGCAAACCCTGGATCAAATTGAAATAGATGAAACACCCATGAGTCTGCGCTTCGTAAATATGTATAAAGGCAACACCGGTGTTCCATCAGGCAATTAAAAAACAAATTATCTTCTGATGAAAGAGTATATTTTAGCTTTAGATCAGGGAACCACCAGCTCCCGGGCAATCGTGTTCGGTCATAATGGAATTCCTGTGGCAACAGCTCAAAAGGAATTTACCCAATATTATCCAAAACCGGGCTGGGTCGAGCACGATCCGGAAGAAATTTGGTCAACTCAAGCCGGAATGGCTGTCGAGGCCATCACCAAAGCCGGACTTCAAACTACCCAAATTGCTGCTATAGGAATCACCAACCAGCGCGAGACCACTGTTGTATGGAACCGAAAGACTGGAAAACCGGTCTATAATGCCATTGTTTGGCAAGACAGGCGAACCGCAGATTTCTGCGACGAGCTAAACAGCAATGGTGAGAGCCCAAAAATTCTCAAAAAAACCGGACTTATTATTGACGCCTATTTCTCAGCGACTAAGATCCGCTGGATATTGGATCACGTGCCGGGGGCCCGGAAATTGGCCGAAGATGGAAAACTGGCATTCGGAACCATCGATTCATGGCTCGTATGGAATCTTACACGCGGAGCACTCCATATTACTGATGTCTCGAATGCTTCCAGAACAATGCTGTTCAATATCCACACGCTTAAATGGGATAACGAATTACTCGAACTCTTCAGCATCCCTGCAAATATGTTGCCCGAAGTTCGGTCGTCAAGCGAGATTTACAGTAAAACTGCCGGTCATCTTTCACCGGGAATTCCCATAGCGGGAATTGCCGGAGATCAGCAAGCAGCCCTTTTCGGGCAGATGTGCGTGGAGCCGGGAATGGTCAAAAACACCTATGGAACGGGTTGTTTCATGATGATGAATATTGGGAAAAAACCAATCGTTTCAAAAAGTAAACTGCTCACAACAATAGCCTGGAAAATTGGTTCAGACACTCAGTATGCTCTCGAAGGGTCTATTTTTATTGCCGGAGCTGTCGTGCAGTGGCTGCGTGATGGACTGGGAATTATCAAAAACTCAAAGGATATTGAGAAACTGGCTGCTAAAGTCAATGACAGTGCAGGGGTATATTTTGTGCCGGCTTTTGCAGGATTGGGTGCCCCGCATTGGAACCAGCACGCTCGCGGCATGTTGGTGGGAATTACAAGAGGTACCTCCTCCGCGCATATTGCACGTGCCGCACTCGACAGTATCGCTTACCAGACTTTGGAAGTTTTGCTTGCAATGCAAAAAGATTCTGGAATCGATATTCGCGAGTTACGCGTTGACGGCGGAGCAACTGTTAATAATCAATTGATGCAATTTCAGTCCGATTTACTGCAGACAAAGGTTATACGCCCCAAAATTACTGAAACCACTGCACTCGGAGCTGCTTACCTTGCGGGACTTGCAGTAAATTTCTGGAGCGATATCCGTGATGTGAAGTTGCAATGGCAGATAGATCGTGTTTTCACTCCCCAGATTGAAGATGAAGAGACCCATTCGCTTATCAGAGGCTGGCATCGCGCTGCAAATGCCTCAAAATCATGGGCCAACGACAACAAATAATTGATCCGCCAGCTGGCGGAGAACATTGATAATTAACTGAACGATGACACCATTTTTTGCTGAATTTATTGGAACCGCTGTGATTATTATTTTTGGAGGAGGTGTGGTAGCAAATGTTTTACTCCATCGAACGAACGGAAATAACAGTGGGTGGATCGTAATTACTTCCGGCTGGGCAGTCGGCGTTTTTACCGGAGTATCTATTGCCGCACCTCACAGTGGAGCACACCTGAATCCTGCTGTAACTCTGGCGCTCGTTCTGACCAATAAATTCTCACCCTCTTTGGCTCCTTTGTATATATCTGCTCAGCTGCTTGGCGCAATGTTTGGCTCCTTTCTGGTATGGCTTGCTTATAAGAAACACTTTGATGTAACAGAAAACGGAGATTCAAAAATGGCAGTTTTCTGTACCGCACCAAGTATCCGGAGTTATGGGTATAATGTTTTAACGGAGGCAATTGGAACTTTTGTACTTTGTCTTGCAGTTCTTGATATGGCAAAACCAGACGCAGGACTTGGATCACTTAACGCATTACCAGTGGCTATCGTAGTGCTTGGACTCGGTTTGTCGCTCGGTGGTCCTACCGGTTACGCGATTAATCCAGCCCGCGATCTGGGTCCCCGCATTATACATTGGATACTTCCAATTTCACTCAAGCGCAACAGCGACTGGAAATATGCCTGGGTTCCCGTTGTGGGTCCGCTTATCGGTGCTGCGCTGGCAGCAGTCGTATTTTTGGTGATCGGAGGGTGATATTTAACGTATTGTAAATGATGTAATCACAATATTTTTTTGCCTTCTGTCATCAGTGTTTTCTGTCCTTTCAACAAAACCTTTTGCAAGCAGTTTATCAACAAGCCGGCTCACATCTGACGGATCAATAATCGTGGGTGGAAACCCACGGATGAGGTAACATATATATCCTCAGCCCCTAAGTGGGCTGAACAATGTTGCAAATAGTTCAACCACTTATTGATATGAAGATAAAGTTTAATAATTTGTAAACCAATTTTGTTCTCAATAAATCAATCAGATCACCACGGGAAAGTAAGTTTTGCCGAAGAGTATGACCAATTCTTGAAATATTACCAGGAAAGAATGAAAGAATAAGGTAAATAAGGTTTTCGGGTGGTGGTATATTCTACTTCTACTAAGGTCAAATAATTGGTAATAAGGTTTTTATATATTTGCTAAATATATTTTTTAGTCATTAATTTCAAAATTACTTCCCCCACAACTTTTTCATGTGATCCGCAACATTACGGGAAATAATTATACTATTTTTATAGACGAAACATTCAGGGAAATCTCCAATCCTTTATCCTTTAACTTTAAATTAAGCCCCATGATATCTTCAGATGTGCCTGATACTAAAAATGGTTTATTCAACTTTCATCATACTAATATTTACTCTGGCGGTTGGTTTCTCTGTTGGTTTTTTCTCGCGGGTCTGAATTTTTGTCTGCTTATGGTTGGCAATGCTCAGCAATTGCCCAAAACAGAAATTTCAAAGCCGGTTCATTATTATGGCCATGACGTTGTTTTAGATCGCTATGGTGTGATCGCTCCATGGTATCTGAAGCCGAACGGACAATGTGATTACCGTATCCGAATTGCTGCCGAGACCCTTAAACGCTATCCCTGGACAAACCTCAAAAATGCTGTGGTAGCTGCTCCCGATTATTTATTCACCAGCAACTGGGAAATATCGCCCGATGGCAATATCACCCCTAAAGACTTTGGCGACTGGAGTAACGGCGATCTGGGGCAACGCTCCACGAGTATTCTCAAAGGAATGGTTGATTATTACCGTTATTCAGGCGATCCGGCAGCAATCGCTCACATTACTTATATGGGTGATTACCTGCTTAATTATTGCCTTACACCAGTGGATCATTCGTGGCCGGGCTTTCCCATCAGTGTGCCAACAAAAGGAAAGGCATACGGGAAAGCCGATCCTAACGGGATGATTCAACTCGATATAAGTGCTGGTATGGGCGAAGGGCTTTTACGTGCATATCAGCTCGCAAAAAATCCGCGATGGTTCGAAGCCGCCAAACATTGGGGCGATTTATTTGCCGAAAAATGCAATATGGATCCAAATGGTTCGCCCTGGCCCCGGTATGCAGTGCCTGTTGGCTACCGCTACAAAGATGATCCAAGAAGCAATATGCAAACGGGAGGAGTTACGATGATTCTGGCATTTTTGGACGAGCTCATTCGGTTGGGTTATACAGGCAATAATCAACAAATTATTAAGGCCAGGGATGCCGGCCTCCAATACCTGCGTGATAAGTTGCTGCCCAACTGGACACAAGATGGAACATGGGGGTTCTTTTTCTGGGATTGGTTGAATGAGACCCAAAATTGTTCAACTACAGCCGATGTTGCCGGTTATCTGATCAGACACAAGGAACGGTTTCCGAACTGGCGGAACGATGCGCGCAATATTCTCACGCTTTTTCTTAACCGCAGCGGTGCTGATCCAAAATCGGGTGGTGATGTTTACAGCGGAGCATGGGCCTATCCTGAATCGAGCAGTTGCTGTGGTCGTTCGTTATGGTATGCTCCGTTGATGGTCGGGTCGGTTATGGCACAGTATGGTGTGGTTGCTAAGGATTCATTGATGCAGGAGTTAGGTTACCGGCAGATGATTTTGCAGACTTATGATGTACACGAAAACGGTGTAAGTGAGGATAATATAGACGGTGGAGTGCTGGTTAATTCGGGGTGGCTGAATATTGCGCACCCTTGGCCATTGCTGTGGGTGCAGCAGGCAATCGGTTGGTTGCCGGAGGAATTGGGTGCCAGCCGCGAAAATCACATAGTCCGAACCAATGCAGTGGTTGATTCGGTGGTTTATGGGAACGGAACGATCACCTATTCGACCTTTAATGCTCCAGTTGGAACTGAAGATGTACTCCGTCTGTCATTTGTGCCAACAAGAATTACTGCTGATGGCACAAAGCTGTCTCTTCGGAAAACCCTCCGACGAAATGGTTTTACGGTCAAAAGACTTCCCAACGGAGATGCCATAGTCACTATTCGTCACGATGGAAGACGTAAGATTATTATAAATGGTCAAGACCCGCAAAAAACATTGAATAACAATAGTTTGCAATACTCGGGTGTATGGACAGCGGAGAAAGATGCTTCTTCCTTAACAGGTGCTCTCCGCATTGCAGATTCCAAAGATGCGTCCGTGACGGCGGTATTTAAAGGCGATCAGGTTCGGGTAATGGGTCGTAGCGATCAATTTGGAGGACTTGCAGATATTTTTATTGACGGTGTAAAGCAAAGTGTATGTATAGATTTCTGGAATCCCTTCTCCCGTGGGCAGCAATCCCTTTATTCCAAAAATGGACTTGAACCTGGAGAACATACATTGAAAATTATTGGACGGGGAACCAGCAACCCTTACTCCCTTGGTAGTCGCATTAATGTTGATGCCATTCATTTTTCATCCGAAGCCGCAGTTTATAATTTCCCCTCAGGAACGGGTCCCACCGGATCGCAGCGCCTGATTTTCGGATATCCGAAACGACAGGATTACAAGGATTCGCAAGGCCATTTATGGAAGCCGGCCACCGAAGTGATTTCCCGTCTGGCACCCAAAGATGATACGGTTGCAAAATGCTGGATAAATGAAACAAATAGCGTCATTTCCGGCACTCCCGATCCGGAATTGTACCGCTACGGTTACCACGCCAGTGATTTTTGGGCGAACATCACGGTAGGACCAGGAAAATATAGCGTAAGGCTTAAGTTTGCCGCGACACAAAATGCCAATCTGTATAAAAATGGCTTTGAAATTATAATCAATGAAAAGACTGTTGGAAGCAACTTCAATGTACTGGAATCTGCGAAAGAAATCAACAAGGCTATTGATTTGGTTTTCAGTGATATTATTCCGCAGAACGGCATAATTAAAATCCGTTTTAAAGGCTTGCCATTTTTGCGAGATAATTTAGTTGAAAATGATGTAGCTTTCGTTCAGGCAATGGAGGTCTTTAGTGACTAATATCATGTTTATTGTTATGTAATCTTTGAGTTTTTTAAATCGTATTTATTAATTTTACGCAACGATATTCTTCCATTTTTTCATTGTAAAGTTTAGACCCATTGTGAAGTATCCTAAAATTACACTTCGTTATACTGCTGTTATTCTGCTTATTGCATTTATGTTTTTGACAAAGCCGGGTCGATCGCAAGAAATTCAGGAAATGAAAATTACCGGAAGTTTTACAAAGGCTCCGCTGCAGGAGGTTTTTAATTCACTCGGAAAAAAATATGGTATCCGGTTTTTTTATAAAGAAGAGTGGATCAAATCCATAGAAATCACAGGTGCCTTTAATAATATGCCGTTGATTCAGGTGCTGAATAAGACTGTTCAAGGTAGGGAATTGGATTTTAAATTCTTTCAGCAAAATTCAGTCGTTGTTTTCCCTAAAAAAACAGATAGTCATGTGGTTATAGGTGAGGACAAATCACAGGTTCTTGTTATTGGCGATCCCCTGAATCAAGGCCGTTATCAGCGTGCAAAAATCAGCGGAATTGTTCTTGAAGGTAAAACAGGATTACCTCTTGCAGGCGCAGTGGTTTACAATCCGGAAACAAAAATTGGGGCGGCAACCAATTCAAAGGGAAGATATACAATCGATCTGCCAACCGGTGATATTCACCTGAGGGTTTCTTTCATGAGTTTCGAAAATCAGTATGCAAAAGTACAGCTGATTCAGGATGGCAATGCTGATTTTGAATTGTTTGAACAGACTCACGCAATCGCTGAATACACAATTATCAGTGACAACGCAAAAGCTTCCAAAGCGCAGATGAGCATGATAAGTATGTCTGCTGTTACGTTAAAAGAGCTTCCCGTGCTGATGGGAGAGGCTGATATAATCAAGAGCATGGTGATGATGCCCGGTGTTCAAAGTGTGGGAGAGATGTCGTCAGGATTCAATGTGCGCGGCGGGAATACCGATCAGAATCTTGTCTTAATGAATGGCGCTCCTGTGTTCAATACAACACATCTTTTTGGCTTCTTTTCGATGATTAATCCGGATGCCGTTGACAATGTAACGCTTTATAAAGGAGGAATTCCTGCTTCTTACGGCGAACGTATCTCGTCCGTTATGGATGTTCAATTAAAAGACGGAAGTGATCAAAATCTTCGTATAAATGGAGGTATTGGATTGATTAACAGTAGATTGACCATAGAAGGTCCATTTACCAAAAAGAAGAAAAGCACATTTATGATTGGAGGAAGAAGCACTTATTCTGACTGGCTCCTTCAAAAGACGAAGAATCCAACATTTATGAATAGTGTGGCTCATTTTTACGATGTTAACGCGACTGCTAATTTTGAGATCAGTCCTAAAAATCATCTTAAATTAATGGGTTATTATAGTGCTGACGTTTTTAATTTGAATACCAGTTCGCTCTATGACTATGGCAATACCATCGGTTCATTGAACTGGAAGTTGAATCTCTCTGAAAAAGCGATATCAAATTTAAGTCTGGCCTACTCAAAATACGACTTAAAGGTTGATCGGAAAGATCCGGTTCTTCCTTTGGATGACTATACCCTCAAATCAAATATTCAGTACGGAAGCCTTAAATATATCTTTTCTTTTTTCCCAAATACCAAACACCATATCAGTACAGGTTTTCAAACCATTGGATATTGGATTCAACCTGGAAATATTATCCCGACACAGCAGGTATCCAACGTTCAGGAATCGACATTACGTCCCGAGCAATCGGCTGAGGCGGCCTTATTTGCCGACGACGACTTCGACTTATCGGATAAACTGGCATTTAATATTGGTTTGCGTTACAATCAATATATGAACTTTGGACCCGGAATGGTTTATGATTATGCCAACGGTCTTCCGAAAAGCGTAGCCACTATCACTGATTCAACAATCTACAAATCAGGTTCAGTCATAAAAGCTTACCAGGGTCTCGAACCCCGTATTTCAATGAGGTATAATTTGACAAACGGAGGCTCTTTGAGGTTAAGCTATCAGCGGATCCACCAGTTTATCAGTCAGATTTCGAATACGGCGGTAATTTCACCTGCAGACTACTGGAAATCGGCCGATCCCTACCTTGCTCCAATGATCAACGATCAGATAGCCCTTGGATTTTTCAAAAATTCGACTGATGGAAAGTTTGAAACCACTGTAGAGGTTTACTACAAACAACTGCAAAATCTTTTAGAATATAAAAATGGCGCCCAGCTTTTGATGAATAAACACATCGAAACAGACCTGATGCTGGCCAACGGTTACTCTTATGGAATGGAATTTATGGCAAAAAAGAGTTCTGGTCGTCTCAATGGATGGGTGAGCTATACTTATTCGAGGACTTTTCGCAAAGGTGACAGTCCTTTCCCTGAAGAAAAAATCAACGGAGGCGGATATTACCCCTCTGTTTATGATAAACCACACGACCTTACCGCAGTAATGAATTATAAAATTAGCCGGAGGTGGCGATTTTCAAGTAATTTTGTCTTTTCTTCAGGCAGACCAATCACCTTGCCGGAACAGAAATATATTTATGGAGGTAGTCAGGTGGTGGTTTTCTCAGACAGGAATAAATACCGGATGCCCCCTTATCATCGTATGGACGTTAGTCTTACGCTCGATGAAAACCTTCGCAAAAAACGAATGTGGAAAGGAAGCTGGACCTTCTCGATTTACAATCTTTACGGACGCAGCAATCCTTACTCGGTTTTCTACCGCAAAGGGCCACAGTCGACCCTTGGTACCGAAAATAGCCGGTACGATATCTTTAAAATGTCTATCATCGGCGTACCTGTTCCATCGATCACCTATAATTTTAAATTCTGATGCGAAAAGAACTCTGCTATATTTCACTCTTTCTTGTGCTCTTCACATCGTGCGAACAGGTTTATCAGCCTGATATCGAAACAGTGAATGGTCAGCTTGTTGTTGAAGCGCGAATTACAAATGATCTGTCCAAAAATTTCATTCACCTTACCAGAACACGTAGTTTCTATGATAAACAGCCTCCTCTGGAAGTATCGGGAGCCGTGTTGACACTTAATGAAATGGGCACTAAGGTGTCATTAAGGGCGAGTGAAAGTTCGCCTGGATATTATACTTTAAATTCTGTTCCTGAGATCGGAAAAATATATTTTTTGAGGATCGGAATATTAAATGAGGTGTATGAATCAGCGGCAGTCACAATGCCTTCCATCCCTCAAATTGCGAATTTCCATACTGAACATGTGGTAAAAAAAGTTTATGTAAATAATGTGGAAGGCATACCGCAGGCGTTTGATAAGCCGGGAAGAGAATTTTATGTTGATTTGCCGGTTACGAATTCACTGTCTTATTTCCGTTTTGATATAAAAACCGTTTGGGAATGGCATTGCGATTATATTCCAAATCCGGTTTCTGAGATTCCTTCAATCTATGGATGGTATGTTTTTCACGATAAAGCGATGTTCAATCTGGCTGGTCCTAAAAGTTTCAGCCAGTCAAATAAAATTGAAAAACATTCCATTCTGAATGTATCCTACAATGTCCTTGATTATATATATGCCGATACCTTGATCACAAAATCTGATACGTTATATGCTAAAGGGTGCATTCTTTCTATTGACCAGTACGGCACTTCCAAAGAATCATTTGAGTATCATGAACAGCTGAACAGCCAATTCTCCGCTGCCGGCAATTTGTTTGATCCTATTCAGAATCAAATACATGGAAATATAATATGCAAAACAAACTCGTCAAAGGTTGTATATGGATTTTTCGATCTGAATTCTTATGCACCTCATCGCTATTTCTTTAATTTGTCTCATCCACCCGAAGATTTTCCCATGCGACAAATTTTTCAATATCCTGAATTGCCCGATGAAAACGGAATGCTGATAACACAAACGGTAATAGGTCCGCCGACTGAACTACCACCGCCGAAGCATCCTCCATTATGGTGGGTAAAGTAATGGGTACGCATAACTTCAGGATTCGCCGGTTAATAAATACTTCAGCATTGCAGCAAATTAAATAAAGAGATTTCAACGTGAAAAGAATAATACTACTGTTCCTAATCTTCGGTGCCATTACAGGCAAAGCTCAGGAAAAGGAGCATTTCAGCCTCTTTACCGACCGCGATGTCTACGTAAGTGGTGAAACACTTTTGTTAAAGGTATTTGCACCTTCCGACGAAATTTCAGGAGTCGTTAATGTCGATCTGATTAATGCCAAAGGGAAAATAATTTACGGAATCAGCAAGCAAATATTTGACCATCAGGCAGATGGGTATCTTGATCTTCCCGATTCTTTAAGCTCCGGATGCTATCTGCTTTGTGCTTCAACAAAAATTAATCCTGCCTTAACGGTTAAAGAACTGTATGTATGTAACCGGTTTACGGGATTGCCTGAATCCGGTTTATTGCTTCGGGCAGCTGAAACGAATGATTTGAATGAAAAATTTGCAGCTGCATTGCAAATTGAAGGTTTGGATAAAACTTATAAAACCAGAGGGACAGTACATGCCACACTGAAATTGCCGCCCGAACTTCTGTCGCAAACTACCGGAAAATTGTTTGTCAGTATTTCAGAAAATGTTCCCGGATACTCATCCCGAACATTCATTAAAAAAGTAAATATTCCCCAAAATCCCTTGATTGAAAAGGACGGGATTGTGCTTGAAGGAAATATCAAAGATGAGAGAGCCCGTACACCATTCGAAAAGGGAACTGTATTGCTTTCGATTCCCGACACGGTTCAAAAGCTAAATTATTTCATTCCAGGCAAGGATGGCCGTTTTAATTTTCAGCTTGACAACTATTATGGAAAAATACCATTGGTCATACAAGGCTTCGATCCTGAAGAGAAGCTACTGGTAAAACTTGCTCTTAACCTCCGTGATAGCATGACAAGTGTCGTACCTGCTTTCGAAACATGGACCATTGCCCCCGAATTCAAAAAATATATCAGAAATAGCATTGACGCGATTACTTTTCGTAAAATATTTGATAAACAGGAATTTACAATTGATAAAGCGCCAAAAAACAAGGCGGATGCCTACTCTTTTTATGGGAAGCCAACAGAGATCATCGATCCGCGGCTCTTTATCGATCTGCCCGATTTTACGGAAATCTCTCGCGAACTCTTACCCGGTGTTAAGTTTAGAGCTAATAACCGCATTCCAACTATGCAGATTTTTAATCCTTCAACACGCAGCTATTTTGAAAGACAGCCATTGCTGCTGCTCGACGGGATTCCATTCCGTGATCTGAATATCATCAAAGGAATGGGTTCCAAAGAGATCGATAAAATAGAAATTGTCCGAAGTGAAAGATATTATGGCGATTTGATGTTTCCTGGTGTAGTAGCCATTCATACTACAAACCCCGATATCAACAGACTAAACGAATCGAACGAAGTTATAAAATTGAACATCAATGGATTGCAGCCCGGTTTGACTTTAAATGTTCCTGACAAACAACCATTAAACGAACCTGATCTTCGTAAGGTTTTGTTCTGGAAACCATCTTTAGAACCTGAACAAACCATGCGTATCGATTTTGAGACATCCGATATTCACGGTGATTTCAAGCTGATAATCCATGGAAAATCCAACGACGGATCTATTTATTATAAAGAACAAACTTTTGTGGTAAACTAATATGGCTAACAGGATTTCACCTATTATTTTTCTTTTCGGATTGCTTGCAGCCACATCACTCTTCGCCCAGGTCAGGTTGCCAAATAGCCAGAATACCGAAAAAATTAAAGGATCGCGCTTCGTTTCTTATCCCGGTTATTCAGGATCACCCTATCTGAGTGATAAATTCCTTTATGGCGAGATCGAATTCGTTGACGGAACAAAAATTGACAATATCGGATTGCGTTACAGCGCTTATCGCGACGAGATTATTTACTATAATAAATCAGTATTAGTCCAGATAGTTATTGATAAGATGAGTCTGAAGGGCTTTTCATTTACAGACGAACAAGGGAAAAAAAGAGTCTTTCGCCGCCAATATTATAATGGATATAATCAGGGGGAATGTTTTTTTGAAGTTCTTAGTGATGGAAAAATTGTGCTCCTTGCCTACCGAAAAGTTGATTTAGGAACCTGTGACCCTTCCTATAGCAAATTGGGTTTGGCCTATCAGCAATCGTATTCCTATTATTTATATTCTGCAGACAAAGGCTATTCTCTGCTTAAAATCAACAGGAAATCATTGCTCTCAAAATTCGACAAACCCAACCAAAAACTGGTAAGAAGGACGCTTCGTAAAAACAGCGTGTTTATTCTCGATGAAGCCAGTTTTGTAAAAGCATGGAACCTGATTAAAGATAAAGGGATTAACCCGATTCTTTAAAATGCAGTCTGAAATTCTTCCTCCGGATAATTAATATTTGGAAATTAAAATAAATAATTCATGCAAGAAAAATCATTGCTTTTTCTAATACTCCTGTTCACGGTGCCGGCTTTTTCACAACCCAAAGAAAGACGGGCAAAATATGATATCTCAAAAGAAAGGGTGTTATATACTGTGGGCTATACCCATCTTGATTCAGAGTACGAATGGGACTATAAAACAACCGTAAGCGAGTATCTTAAAAATACTATGGAGGAAAATTACAGGCTTTTTGATAAATACCCTGATTACGTTTTCAACTTTACCGGCGCCCGTCGTTACCGGTTAATGAAAGAATATCATCCTGAATTATTTAAAAGGCTAAAAGGATACATCGACACAGGCCGTTGGTTTGTAGCCGGTTCATCGATGGAGGAGGGTGAAGTAAATGTTTCTTCTTCGGAGTCGGTTATCCGTCAGGTATTGTATGGCAATGAGTATTTCAGAAAAGAATTTGGCAAAGAAAGCTCCGATTATATGCTGCCCGACTGCTTTGGATTTGTTGCGAGTCTGCCCTCAGTTTTACACCATGCCGGCATAATTGGTTTTTCGACTCAGAAATTAACCATTCCTAATCTTCAAACTGCTGTTCCTTTGCCTTTTAACGTTGGCGTATGGAATGGTCCTGATGGGAAAGGGCTTGTTGCCTGTCTCGATGCTACCGACTATGACGGTGACTTAATGCCTCGTTTGGACATCGATAAATACTGGGATAATCGCCTGGCTGATGACTATAAGAAATACGGTATTACCTTCGACTACCGATATTATGGTTGTGGTGATATGGGTGGAGGACTTCGTGAAAGGGATGTGATAAATGCCGAAGGAAGCTTGAAAAATCCTGACAGCAAACTGAAAGTGATATTAACTGCTTCCGACCAGATGTACAAGGATATTACACCGGAAATCAGAAAAAAGCTTCCTGTTTATTCAGGTGATTTATTGCTGGTTGAGCATAGTGCCGGCTCGATGACTTCGCAATCATTTATGAAGCGTTTAAATCGTAAAAATGAGGTTTTGGCGCAAGCCTCAGAGCAATTGGCATCTATGGCCAATTATCTCACAGGTGCTGCTTACCCGTTCGAAAAGTTGAATAATTCGTGGGAGCTGTTACTGGGAAGCCAGATGCATGATGTACTACCCGGAACTGCTATCCCAACAGCCTTTAAACTCGCCTGGAATGATGAATTTATTGCACAAAATGGATTTTCATCGGTATTATATAACGCTGTCAGGAACGTTTCTTCCCAGATGAATACACAAACAAAAGGACGAGCCATTGCGGTCTCCAATCCTGTTGCTATTGAGCGTGAAGATGTTTGCACCGCTGAACTGGAATATGCCGTTATGCCTGCTCATCTTAAGGTTTATGATTCGGGAGGAAAGGAAGTCCCCTCTCAAATAATTGGACGAAATGCAAATAAAGTGAAATTGATATTTCTTGCAAATGTTCCATCATTGGGTATTGCGGTTTATGATGTGCGGGAATCTGCAACGAAAGGATCCCCTTCAGCCTCAACTCTTTCTGCTGAGCCAAACACGATGGAAAATGAATATTATAAGTTATCGTTGAATGATGATGGCGATATTGCAAGTATCATCGATAAAAAGGCTGCTCGTGAGCTTCTTGCAAAACCTGCCAGACTGGAGTTTCAGCGCGAAATACCTCAAAAAGAACCGTCGTGGAATATGTTCTGGTATGATCGCAAGAATCCGCCGTTTGATTTTATGAACAAGGAAGTTTCCATCAAAATGGTCGAAAATGGACCGGTTCGAATTGCCTTTGAAGTGACACGGAAAGGTCAGAATTCCAATATAAAGCAAATAATAAGCCTCGCTGCCGGGAAAGCGGGTAAACGGGTTGAGGTTGTTAATGTGATTGACTGGCAGTCGACCGGCGTAAGTTTAAAAGCATCCTTCCCTTTGGTTGCCGCGAATGAAAATGCCACTTACAATCTGGGAGTTGGAACTATTCAACGGAATACTAATCACGAATTCAAATTTGAGGTGCCATCGAAAATGTGGTTCGACCTCACCGATAAATCGGGAAAGTTTGGAGTCTCTGTTCTTGAAGATTGCAAGTACGGTTCCGATAAACCGGACAGCAACACTTTACGCCTCACATTGCAATATACTCCATCTGCGAAGCTCTGTCCGACATGGCTTTACCAGTCAACACAAGACTGGGGAATTCAGGATGTGAAGTATGGTTTGTACAGCCATAACGGTGATTGGTCGCAAAGTGAAACGCAATGGCAGGCTGAGTTCTTAAATAAACCCTTGCTTGCTTTTGAAGCGCCTAAACATAACGGTAAGGCTGGTTCCGTATTTTCGTTCCTGACCATCAGCTCCCCCAAAGTTGGTGTGATGGCCTTAAAAAAAGCAGAGCAAGGCGATTACTTTATTGTTCGGGTCAACGAACTTTCAGGAAACGATGTGACGGGAGTCAGCCTTAAATTTCCGGGTAAAATTTTGGATGCTTTCGAAGTTAACGGACAAGAACAAAGAACCGGCGCAGCAACTATAACCGGTAATTCCCTTCAGTTTGATCTTTCGCACTATACAATTCGCAGTTATGCGTTTAAACTTGCTCCTCAGAATCAATTGGCTTTCAATCAGTCAACAGTAGATTTAAACTACGATCAGGATGTGATCAGCTTTGACAATAACCGTACAGATGGAAATATGACAGGGAAATACGACCCAACCGACCATGGAAATGTATGTAATTATCCCGGCGAACAAATTTCCGGTGAAATAGTTAGTGAGGGAGTGAAGTTTCGGATGGGCAACACGGCCGATTTACAAAATAATGTTGTCACATGTAAAGGTCAGACAGTAACATTACCTGCCGGTGATTTTAATAAGATTTATATTTTAGCAGCAAGTACTGCAGAATCAACAGGAATTTTTACGGTAAACGGAACACCTGTAAATTTAAGCGTAGGTAATTGGAAAGGATTTATCGGACAACATTACGACAGGCAGTTTGACCTCGATGGCTTTTCTGTGTTGAGCGTTAAAGCGCCTTATTTAAAGCAGGATAATATCGCCTGGTTTGCGTCACATTGGCATTTCGGCTATCCAACCAGAAATGAGCCTTACGAATATTCTTATATTTTTAAGTATGAAATTGGCTTACCTTCAAATACTACTACAATTACTTTACCTGACAATGACAGGATAAAAATCTTTGGGATAACGGTTGGGAGGAATAACGCTGACGATGTGAAATTATTACAGTCACTTACCGACGACTTTAACACCACCAGTCCGTTTTTACTTAGAAATAATACATCAAAACTCGAAAAATAGAGTCAATTTTGATTATTAACAAATAGCGCTATGGCATCAAAACTATATGCTCCACTGACGATTAAAGACGTCCGGTTCAGAAATCGTATTGGTATCCCGCCAATGTGCCAGTATTCGGCTACCGACGGATTTGCCGGCGACTGGCATCTGGTACACCTGGGCAGCCGTGCTGTTGGTGGTGCCGGCTTAATAATACAGGAGGCAACGGCAGTATCTCCGGAAGGGCGTATTACACCTTCCGATTTAGGCTTGTACAAAGCAGAACATGTGGATAAATTGCAAAGCATTACACGGTTTATTCATTCGCAAGGTTCCGTAGCAGGTATTCAGTTGGCGCATGCGGGCAGAAAAGCAAGCTGTGCGGTGCCCTGGAATGGAAGCAGCCAGTTAAAAATAAAAGAGGATGGATGGAGAACTGTCTCTGCCTCAGTACTCTCTTTTAATCCGGAAGATGAAGCTCCTTTGGCGCTCGACAGTCTTGGAATTGCAAGGGTAGTGGCAGATTTTAAAACTGCTGCACTCCGCGCTTTTCAGGCTGGATATAAAGTAGTCGAAATACATGCAGCCCATGGTTATCTTATCCATCAGTTTTTATCTCCCTTGAGTAATTTCAGGACTGATAATTATGGCGGAAGTTTTGAAAACAGAATTAGGCTGTGTCTTGAAATAGTAAATGCGGTACAATCTGTTTGGCCACAAAATCTCCCCTTGTTTGTCCGGATTTCTGCGACCGATTGGGTCGAAGGAGGATGGAATGTGGAAGAAGCAGTGCGTCTTTCGGCAATCTTGAAATCGATGGGTGTTGATTTAATAGACTGTTCATCAGGTGGTTTAGTGCGTTACGCGAAGGTTCCGTTCGGTCCGGGATTTCAGGTTCCTTTTGCTGCCAGGATCAAAAAAGAGACTGGTATTCTAACCAGCGCGGTTGGGTTGATTACAACCGTTCAACATGCTGAAAGCATACTGCAGGATGATAGCGCCGACCTGATTTTATTAGGAAGGGAATCGCTCCGGGAACCCTATTTTGCACTAAAAAATGCAACATTTTTAGATGAAGACATAGCCTGGCCATTGCAATATTTGAGATCTAAATTATAAGATTGGAAGTAAATCAATTGATCCCTGACACATTATTCCACATTTATGAAACGAATTGTCTTACTCGGATGTGTACTTACAGTGCTTATAATTAACGTTTTAAACGGACAACCTTTCAGTCAAAAGCCGCTGATTGCCGGGGAGTGGATTAAGCAATGGCTCCTTTGCGGCCCGTTTGATCTGGTGAAAAATGACGATGTTTTTGCCCATTGTAACGGGTTCGAAACCGATTATCTGAAAAAGATGGGCGGGGAACAATCACTGAAAGTAAAGGCTGGTGATGTTGTAAAATTCAATGGAGGTTCTAATACCTGGAAGTTCTGTACCTCTTCCGAAAACATATTGAATCTTGACGATGTCGTTTCAACGAAGGAACCTGTGTTTACCTACGCTTACACCGAAGTGTATGCCCAGGAAACAGGATTTTGGAAAATTGCCTTTGGCAGCAATGATGGTGGAAGGTTATGGGTCAATGGACATCAGCTGTGGGATCATGCCCCTAATCGTGGAATCTATCCCGATCAGGATGTGCTTCCGGTGATGCTGATGAAAGGGAAGAATACCGTATTGTTTAAAGTTGAAGAGAAGGGTGGACTGTGGCGGCTTGTGTTGCGGTTTTTACCAATAGATGGTTCAAAAATGAATGAAAAAGAGGCGCCGCTGTCTGTCAGTTATCAGAAGGATGGAACAATTGGACTGACTTCACTTTACCCTGCTGGACTGCTGGAAACAATTGTCAGTCAGGTTGATTTGCGAATAACAGAAAATGGAACTCCGGTGTTGAAGGAAACCTGTCAGGGTGATTTTTTAAAAAGAATAAAATTAAAATCGGCTTTCTACAGGCAGCTTGATGCAGTAATCAACATAACCCTCAAAAATGGGAATACGCTTCACATAGAGCAGAAACTCTTTGTTGGTGAACGCAAAGTTTACCGGCTATTTGAAAATGGCACTTCTTCGTATGCCATAGTTCTGGGCCCACAAGCCTCAGAATCGGAACAATTTGCAGCTAAGGAGCTTCAAAACTGTCTCCAAAAGAGCAGCGGTTTTCTGATTCCAATTAAATCCACAGAGGACGTGCATAATGGAGGAAGGATCGTTTTAGGGTTTAACAAGGTCTCTCAGTCGTTGGGATTAGAAGCAGCTCCTTCGATCATCGATGAATCTTTTGTATACACCAATATTGGAGGCGATATCCTTATCTATGGCGGAAGCCAGCGGGGAACGATGTATGGCGTTTTCTCATTTTTGGAACGCGAAATGGGTGTGCGGTGGTACACTTCAAAAGTGACAGATATTCCGCAACGTTCAGATTATCAATTTGACAGGCTCTATCACACCGAAAAACCAGGTATCCGTGTGCGGAATGATTTTTATTTCGATGCATTTAATCCGTTTTATGCAGCACATAACCGGATCAATGGTTCGATGGGAAACAGAGACCAGCCTGGTGGTGTGGAAGGGTATTGGGGAGTTCACACTTTTTATGCACTTGTTCCTCCTGAGAGATTTTTTGAGTCACATCCCGAATATTATAGTTTAATTAGTGGAAAGCGAACCCATGATCGTGCTCAGTTATGCCTGACCAATCCCGATGTGCTGCGCATTACCATTGAGAATATCAAAGAGCAAATGCGAAAAGAACCGCAGCACCTGATCTACGATGTCTCTCAGAACGACTGCATTGGATTTTGTACCTGTGATCGCTGTAAAGCGATTGCATCGGCTGAAGGATCCGAATCGGGCCTGATGATTTGGTTTGTCAACCAGGTAGCCGAGTCAATAGAGAAAGAATTTCCGGATAAATACATCGGCACCTTAGCCTATGTCTATACACGCACCCCACCTAAAACGATCCGCCCACATAA
This sequence comes from Mariniphaga sp., assembly GCA_037133495.1. GTDB lineage: Bacteria > Bacteroidota > Bacteroidia > Bacteroidales > Prolixibacteraceae > JAAFHB01. Next base: position 47,120 of record JBAXOA010000006.1, read on the forward strand.
AAATGTTGTTGTCCGATTATGTAGCATCGAGTGCTGCTTTTCACACGATTTACATTCCTGTCAGCAAAATGCCTCCTTTCTCAAAGATCTCCAGAACTGGGGAGCGATTGCTCCGAACATGTACATCTGGGATTATGTAGTAAGTTATGCTGATTACCTTTCCCCGTTTCCAAATTTCAATGTTCTTCAGTCAAATATCAAAGACTTTCAGCAAAATAAGGCAATCGGAATTATGGAAGAGGCGAATTTCCAGTCTGATGGAGGTGAACTTGCCGAGCTGCGCGCCTACGTATTTGCTAAATTATTGTGGAATCCCGATCTTGATTACGAGGAGTTATTGAATGATTTTATTAATGGTTATTATGGACATGCGGGTACTTATGTCAGGCAATACTTCGATTTAGTGCAGGGGCTGGTAACAAAAGATGTTCATATTACACCAAATTTGTCTGTAGAAAACACGCTTTTTACCAATGAGTTTTTAAATAAAGCACTTATGATTCTTGAGAAGGCGGAAAAGGCTGCCGGCAATGAAGACCAGATTCACCGTGTAGAACTGGCCTCATTAGGTGTTTTGTATATGAAATGTATCCGTACACCTGTTCTGGCACGCGAGGATGGAACCTATGAAAAATTCAGCCGCATCGTTGAACGGGAGAAGGTGATCAACTGGATGGATACTGACTTCCTTCAGAAAACAAAAGCATTCCACAGAATGATCAGGGATGCGCATTGATTATTTTCATAAAAATCTGGCCCGGAGTGCTACTTTATTGATCTTGCCTACACTGGTTTTGTCTATTAAATCTGCTCTTTGAACTTTCAGCGTGATCGCTTCTCGCGGCAATACACCGTTATCGACACTGGCCTTAACAATCTGAATGATTTCCCTGTCTTCAAATTGAATTCCCTCTTTAGAAACAACAATCGCCAAGGGTACTTCACCCCAATTAATATCAAAATATCCGATAACAGCTACCTCAGCTACACCTTCATGTTTCGCAATTACATCTTCAATTTCCAGAGAACTGAGCCACTCTCCTCCAACTTTTATTACATCTTTTGTGCGGTCAGTTATTCTGATACTCCCATTTTGATTAACACAGGCAACATCGTTCGTATGCAGCCATCCACCTTCCCATAATTTTTCCGAATGAACATGATCTTTCAAATATCCTTGGGTTAAATAAGGTGAACGAACAACGATTTCGCCCGGAGTTTTATCATCTGAAGGTACTTCATTTCCTTCAGAATCAATAACTTTGACTTGAGCCAGACCTAACGGACGACCGGTTCTGCAGCGCAGATCAGCCTGCTCCTCAATCGGGAGTTCGAGATCTTTTTCCGTTAATTGTGCAAGGGATAATACCGGACAAGTCTCTGACATTCCGTAACCTGCGAAAACATCAATACCGCGTTTCAATGCTTCAAGAGCAATACTTCGAGGGAGTGCTGCTCCTCCGATTATGCAAGTCCATCGTGAAAGATCATATTCAATTGATCCCGGCTCTTTTAAAAGCATGTTCAAAATTGTTGGGACACAATGGCTGAAAGTTACTTTGTGCGCTACCAGAAGTTTTAATAACATAGCAGGAACATATTTCCCCGGATAGACCTGTTTTGTACCTAGAAAAGTTGCGATATACGGAATTCCCCATGCATGAACATGAAACATGGGAGTAATTGGCATATAAACGGATTCTCTGTGAAAACGACCCTGGACAGAAGTTGAAGCCAGCGCCGCAGTAGTCGAAAGTGTATGAAGGACAAGCTGTCGGTGCGAAAAATAAACTCCCTTCGGAAGACCGGTTGTCCCGGTAGTATAAAAAGTTGTTGCCCGGGTATTTTCGTCAAATTCAGGAAAATCAAATTGAGGCGATGCTTCCGCAAGCATTTTCTCATACTCCCCTTCAAAATGAAAATGATGTTTGAATACTTCACCGCCATCATCGATTAAAATAAATTTTCTCCCCTCTGAAATCCGGCCTTTAATAGATTCCAGCAATGGCAGAAAGTCGATATGACATATAATAACATCATCCTCGGCATGATCTATCGTATATAACATTTGTTCAGCTGAGAGTCTAACGTTGATGGTATGAAGTACAGCTCCCATCATCGGAACAGCATAATATGCCTCAAGATATCTATGTGAATCATAGTCCATTACAGCCACGGTGTCCCCTTGTTTTACTCCGGTTGACATCAAAGCATTGGCAAGCCTGTGTACGCGTTCTTTCCAGGTTTTATAAGTTAGGGTAAGCTGATCCCGATAGACAATTTCCTGATTGGGATTGTTTTCTAAAGGAGCCAAAAACAATTGCTTAATTAGCAGCGGATATTCGTACGCTGATTTTGTTTTTTCGATCAAATTACTCATGAAAATATTTTTAAACGGTTTAATTTGGATGCGAAACTGAGCGCGCCAAATTTAACAAAAATGATTAATCCGGAAAATTTTAAATTTATTCAACGTTTGAAGAGAATTCAGCTGATTTTTTAAAGCTTGGAGTAAGCAGAAAAAGAAACGTCTGAACTTATTATTGGTGAATGGAAGGGCTGAAATGCTTTTCGTAATGCCGCATGATATTCACGGAGGAAGACAATGGAATACCTGTTAATAAATGGTCTGCGAAATGCTTTGCGTACCACGGCATTTGTAAACTTCCCTTGGCGCCAAAGCCGTTGAATATTGCAAGTTGATCATATTCAGGGTGCCGGCCAATAAAGGGTTGTCTGTCTAATGTGCAAGGTCGGATATTGGCCTGGTGGTTTAGCAGTATGGACTGCTTCAGCACGGGAGAGAGATTACCCAGCGCCTCGTACAATTCGATTTTGCCTTGTTCTGTCGATTCGGTATTCAGATTTTCTCTGTCGAACGTGGCGCCAATTTTGATTTGATGATTATTTAAAGGAATCAGCCAGTTTCCAAAATTGAGAATTTTATCGGGCAGTGAGGACTCATGCTGCAGCGTTAAAATTTCACCTTTGACCGGTTGAAAAGGGAGCCATGAAAACCAGGGATTTTTCATTGCCTGATAACCTTCACAGAAAATAAGCTGCCGGGGAAGGAGATCCTGCCAGTGTAAAGATGGCTTTAGCAGTAAGTCCTGATATTCAAAATCAGCTTGCCGGTAACTGTTATTGGAAATAAAAAATGCTTTCAAACGATCCAGAAGAGTATGGGTTAAAAGATAGCCTGTTTGCAGTTGTTCAAGATAACCGTAGGGTGTTGACAGATTTTGGATTGATCCTGACTGAGCCTGGATATTGCCTATATAGTTTTGATAATCAGTATTTAAAAGTCTTTTTTCTGCATTTTCCACTTCGTTTGGGTTGTTGAAAATCCGCAACATGGGTTTTTCAATAAAAAACGCTTCCTGAAAAAAATCTTCTAAATTTAAGTAGTATTCTTTGGCTGCTGGCAGAAGAATATCAACATCTGTTGATTTTACAAAACGCATGCCGGTTATAGGGTTAATTAGTCCTGCCGCAATTTGCGATGCATTTTCTATACCGTTATCCACAACAATTACTTTGCAACCCCTTTGTATAAGTTCCCAGGCCAGCAGACTACCTGCTAATCCCTGGCCGATAATTAAAAAATCGATCATGATTTAAGGATTTAACTTTTGATGCTGGAAAAATATAAGCTGAAGTTTTTTCTAGCATTAACAACTTTGGCTATCCAAAAGTTGTCAGTGCATTTATTATGATAGTTTTATTTCTCTGTTTGACATGAAACCAACTTGTTCGGAGAGTTCCGGCATAAACCAGCCAATCTTCCAGCTGTGTTCAAAAGACCCATCTTGTTTCCATTACCTTTTGGGAATATTTGTTCATAAAAACATGGTAATCATTGAATTGTGCATAAAGAAGTTTGAAGGATGAACAATTCGATCCGGAGCGATCAAGTGGACAACGCTCGTTCCGCACTTCATTTGCCAAAGCCGAATTCCAAATTGTTAAAAATGGATCATCGCAAATATTCCCCAATATTTTTTCGTCAAAAAGGCAATATTTGACATCACCATTTGAATCAATGTAAGCTGCAGTTGTACCACAAGGACACGACTCCTTAAAGGCATTGTATGGAAGCCCGTCAGCCAATAAATTTTGACTGCGAGGAAGAACATACATACATGGCTGGGTAATTTCAACAACTGTATTATTGTCTTTTGAAGCATATATTAAATTGAATTGAGCATTGGCAAGGTTTTCGCCCGAAATGATCTCACGAATTAATTGTGTCTTTGCCCGTCCGTCAGGAAACAGAAGTCTAAATTTAAATTTTGAAACGCCTATCGCTGAAACCAGTTGATAAGTTTTGATCACATCATTTAAATTGGACCGGCACAAGGAAAATCGGATTGAAACATCCATCTTGGTACTAACAGCAATTTTAATGGCTTCAACTGTCTTGCCGAATCCAAAATCATCGTTTCGCAACCAACTGTGAAAGGTATCCCATTCCATGCCGGAATTATCCTTGTACTTAAATTCCCCTGATGAGTCAAGACCGATCTGAACTCTGGTAACTCCCGCCTCTTTTAACTCTTTGCATATTTCCTGGTTTAATTCCCATCCCCGGGTAACCAACCGGACTCTTATCCCCATTGATTTGGCAGCGCGTGTTATGCTCAGCACTTTGTCTTTTTCAGCCAGCGGCTCACCACCGGTCAATGTGATCCCGTTCATATTCGGATTTAATGCATATACCTCTTTAATAATCCGGATGAAATCATCAGACGACATTCGGTCAACATCTTTACCTGATTGGTTATAACAGTGCCTGCATCCACCATCACATTTGCGGGTAACAGCAAATCGAAGTTCGTCTGGTATGACAGGTTTAAATTCCATGATTTTCTTCTGTTTAAATCTTTGCGACTTCGTCTCGTACTGAATTGATTCTTTTCGTAACTTTATCTGTTGCAGTCAAACAATAATCTAATTAAAGATACAAATTTTTGTGGACACTCTGTTCATAACCAATAAACAAGGTTGTTTGTGATTTACGCAGCAATAATTAAATGATGATCCTGAAAATGCAAATAATATTCTGATGAATGAAAAGGAGATAAAACAGACACCGGAAGGGAATTTCTGCCTCGACAAATGGTTTCTCGATTTTGTCGGAGAAAACGGAGAGGCCATGATTTTCTATGCTGCCACACTAACTTGGCATGGTTGGTCGTCTTCTTATACGAGCTGGTTACATTATGATGGATCATCAGGTGTACATCTGAAATCAAGATTCCGCAGTATTCAGTTTCCTCAGATAAAAGATAACCTGATAACCTGGAATGATCCGAAATCTGGAATGTCAGGAACGTGGGAGTCGATGGCAGAAATGATTCAGTCACGTATTTTTGATTCCGAAGAAGGCTTCCTTGAATGGAAATGTTTTCAGCCGGCCTCAAAAGTTCAGTTGAAAATTAACGATAGCGTTTTGGATGGAAGGGGATATGCTGAACAATTAATTCTCACGATTCCTCCCTGGAAAATTCCAATGAATGAGTTGCGGTGGGGGCATTTTGGTTCGGCTGAAAATAATATGGTCTGGATTGAACTGAGAGAAAAGAAGATACAGCGATGGTTCTGGCTGAACGGAGAGAAGATTGAAAACTGCACTATTGAAGATGATCATATCGCTCTGCCGGGAAAAGGACTGATTTTGAATCTCGATCGGGGAGTATTGCTTGAATCAGAAAAAAAAATATTCTCAATTGCAACAAAAATCGTCCGCTTTATTCCGGGATTTAAAAGGGTTATGCCCTTGAATTTTTTAATGGCCGACGAAATTAAATGGCTGAGCAAGGGTCAGCTTCGAACAAATCAAAACATACATTCCACTGGAACGGCAATACATGAATTTGTAAACTTTAAAGCTTTTAAGCCATGATTCTGAAAGTGGAAAATATTGCAAAAGCTTTTGGGAATAATCAGGTTCTGAAGAATGTCTCTTTTGAAATGAATCCCTCATCCCTTTTTGGAATTGTGGGAGAAAACGGATCCGGGAAATCAACACTGCTTAAAATCATTGTTGGTGAATGGAAACCTGACCGTGGAATAATCTCTATTGAGAGCCGGCTTGGCTACTGTCCGCAAAAGACATTGCTGTTTTCGCAACTGACAGTAGACGAGAACTTAAGATATTTTGCTGTAGCCTATGGAGTTGAAAAATCGGAATTATCCAACCAAAGCGAAAACCTGATGAATTTTTTCAATTTCAAAAAATACCGAAAAGAAAGAATCGCCAATTTAAGCGGGGGAACTCAGCAAAAACTCAATCTTGCCATTGCGCTCCTTCATCAGCCTCAAATGCTGATCCTCGACGAACCTTATAGTGGTTTTGACTGGGATACTTACCTTAGGTTTTGGGATTACACAAATCAGCTTAGAGCAGAGGGTTGTGCAATTCTCATCGTTACTCATCTTCTTACTGAGAAGAATCGGTTTGACAGAGTTTTTAATCTTGAAAACGGACAGCTTACATGAGCACAATACGAATCATAACAGGTTTAACAATGATCCTGAAAATGCTGTCGCGGCGAAGGATTATTCTCATTTCACTGATCGTGATACCTGTTGTTTTTCTCACGATAGTTGAATTAACTGCACCGACAAGGATTATCCCATTCCGGCTTGCATCACTCGACTTTAAACTATTTATCAGGGAAAGCCTGAAGGAAATTGCCCTTGTTTTTTTTGCCGTCACATCTTCGGGCTTCCTGGTATCATTACTTGCTCTCAATCTTATTCAGATTGAAAGTGATGTAAATCGTCGGTTGGTCATCTGTGGATACCACCCTTTTGAAATCCTGCTTTCAAACCTGCTCGCCCTGCTACTGATGATTCTGTCGATCGCTGTTTATATCGGTTTGCTTACCAACTCGTTCGTTCCGATAAGTCATCTTGCGGCATTTATTTTCGGCCTGATGTTAATAGGGTTCGTTTATGGTTGCTATGGACTGGCTATTGGAAGCCTCATTAAAGGTAAACTGGAGGGCGTATTTTTCATAGTTATGCTCGCCAATATTGATTCCGGCTGGCTTCAAAATCCCATGTATTATGCTGAAGCACACAATAATGTCATCATACGCTACCTCCCCGCATACTTTCCCTCCCAATCTGCAATTATTGCTGCCTTTACTGATTATTCCGGCACTAACGCCAGATTTTTCAGCATCTTGTATGGATCGTTTTTTCTAATACTCTCATTACTTATCTTTTATAACAAAATGCGAATTAAAAAATGAAACAGACTAATCAATTTTCAGGAAAATTCCTCTATGCAATTACCTTTCTCATCGTAATACCGGCCGGGTTATGGTTTTGGGCAAAGTTCACTGAGCAGATCGTTCAATTACCAAATATTGAATCAAAGATCGCGGGAGGGATATTGATTGTTTTTGGGGGATTACTAATGATTTGGGGAATGTTTGCACTAAAACACTACGGCAAAGGAATGCCAATGAATGCTTATCCTCCTCCTGTTTTAGTAACCCAAGGACCTTACCGGTTATTTCGCCATCCAATCTATTGGGGCTTTGGATTGGCGATGATTGGCTTCTTTATTTTTACAGGCTCAGCAAGTGGTATTTGGCTGGTGACTCCTTTAACAATTTTAGGAATGGCAGCACTGGTTCTGGGTTATGAGGAGATAGAATTGAAAAAGCGGTTTCCTGATCTGTCAATCAGAACATTACTGGATTATCCCGAAAACAGGGCTGAGTCACCTGATCTGAGAGATCGCTTAACATCGTTATTTTGGGTGAGTTCCTATTTGATTATCAGTAATTTCGTGCTTGAAAAATTAAATGGAGCAGCACCTCCGTTATTCGGAGAACCACTTCAAATGATTCCCGGTTTGGAAAATTCTTATTTGCCATTTTTAAGTGTGATTTTTTTTATATCAATCCCGTTTATACTGAAAGGGAAAGACACCCTTCGGACATGGGAAGTTTCGGGATTTATTGCTTTGACTTATTCTGTTTTTATAGCACTATTGTATCCTTCTGTGGGTGTACAATACCAGTCAACCAAAGAATTGGGGTTCTTTGCCGTTCCGATTTTCCTGATATTTATTTCACTTAAGTCAATGTTCCGGAGCTCTGGAATTACGAGAGTTTCTTTCACTTTTATTGCATTATTTCTCGTTGTCATTCAATTAATTAACAGTCGTTCAGCCATACTTGATATGACGGGTTCAATTCTGATATTTTTCCTTTCAGCCTATTCCGGCAGCATCTGGATTTTCCTTAAGAACTCCGCTGAAAGAATAGCCAATTCATGGAAGGAATGGGTATTCTGGAAAGTCAGAGTGATTAATCATGGATTCTATGTTGGATTCGGTTCATTTTTAGGCATCTTTCTGGCCGGCATCTTAGCGGGTAAAGTATATGCGTTGGCACTTCTGATTTTCACCATTATTTCTCTCGTGTTTTCGGCACTTTGGGCGCAAGTCATTGAAGGCTCAGCCAAATTAAAAAGGCCTTTTGGATATTATGGAGCCTTGGTCGGAATTCCGTTTGGAAGTGTTGTTGTCTGGGCAATGGGACTTAATGTCTGGGTTGTCATCGGAGTCGCATCAGTCGTTATGCCTTGGGTTCAGGCTATTGGACGATTGCGATGCCTCGTGAATGGCTGCTGTCATGGACGTAAAAGTGATAATCCACTCATTGGAATCCGGTATTTACATCCGCGGTCCAGGGTATGCAACATCTCCGGGTTGAAAGGAGAGCTGATTCATCCCACTCAACTTTATGCAATTTTATGGCTCTCAGGGGTTGGCATTTTTTTGCTCACACTTTGGAATCATGCTTGCTCATCCACCTTTATTTTTGGTTTGTATCTGATACTGACAAGCCTGGGTCGTTTTGTAGAGGAGGCTTACCGGGGTGAGGTGCAAACGCCAATCTTAAGCGGGTTACACCTGTATCAGTGGACTGCTATTATTTCGGTTATCACTGGTATTCTGATGACAGTCATTCAGATAGAACCTGCTGTTTTATATCCGGGATTTAGCTGGGATGCCTTTTTTGCAGCATCTGTTTGTGGGTTATTTACATTTTTTGCCATGGGGGTAGATTTTCCATACTCGAATGTCCGGTTTTCAAGATTGGTATAAATCAATAAAGGATGGACATTAAATTCCCAGTGATTAATTTCTCTCTTTTTGAATTCACAAGAAGATTAATGAGTAGCGGCGGAATCTCACCTAAGGGAGTGTTTCTGATCCTTGTTTATTATCTTCAAATCATTCCAACGCTTCCTCTGGCTTTTTTACAGTTTCTTATTTACAGACAACGGATAACGAAAACCTGCATTTTAAAAGATCCTGTTTTTATTTTAGGCCACTACCGAAGCGGCACCTCTTATCTGCAGAAATTATTAACCAGCGACAAGCGTTTTGGCTGTTTAACGAACTATGATACCTTGTTTCCAAATACAAATCTTCTGTTTGGGAAGAGGATGCAACCCGTATTTCAAAGCCTGATCAAGATTTTTAAAATAAAAAATCCATTCTTTAATAACAGCGTCCTCCTCCTTTCAGATGTAGCAGAAGAAGATGATTTTCTGATGAACAAGGGCTCAGCTTATTCGGCATACTGGGGGTTAATCTTCCCCAAACGTTGGCGTGAATGGCTGAATCATTCCTTACAATTTGTGAACCGACAATATTATGATGGCTGGGAAAGGGATTACCTCTTTACACTTAAATATGCTACTTTTAAGAATAAAGGGAAGGCACTTGTTTTAAAGAGTCCGCCAAACACGGCACGAATCAAGGTGTTGTTGCAGCTGTTTCCAAAAGCGAAATTCATTTATCTCTACCGTAATCCTTACCACCTCTATTTTTCAATCAGAAGTATGTGGAAGAAAACCATTCTTCGCTACTACAGTGTACAGAAAATATCGGATAAGGAACTTGATGAGATTATTTTTGAGCATTTTATATATCTTACGGAGCAGTACGAAAAAGAAAAGTTACATATTCCAGATGGAAACCTGATTGAAATATCCTACGAAGAATTGAAAGAGGATTCATTTAACACATTAAGGATTATATATTCCAAAATCAACCTTCCTGATTTTGAGTTGACAGCCAATGAATTATTGCTGAAGATTGAATCTGAAAGTGACTATCAGAATTTTCAATATCAGTTTGGAGACAATTCATTTAAAAAAATAGAAGAGAGATGGGGAAGATATATCAACCAATGGAATTATAAATCCCCGGTAGGAGAAACGACGGAAGCTGGAAGTCAATAACAGAGAAATTGACGACTTTCAGTGGAGAGTTTTTTTTTTAGATTAAATTCCCGGAGGAGATGAAATTAATAATTTGGAAAACTGACTCTTCAGGACTTTGATTATCTGTAGAAACTCTTAGTTGCGGATTCAAAGGCTCTTCATACGGGCTGCTGACTCCCGTGAAATCTTTTAACTCACCATTTAGAGCTTTCATATACAGTCCTTTAGTGTCTCTCTTCATACAAATCTCTAATGGCGCGTCCACAAAAATTTCCACAAAGCAGTCTTTGCCAATAATCTCTTTTGCTGTTTCCCGGTCTTTTCTGAAAGGAGCGATAAAGGCTGTTATTACAACTACACCGGCATCATTTAGTAACCTGGCAATTTCGGCCACTCTGCGGATATTTTCAGTTCTTCCTTCGGGTGAAAAATCTAAATCGCGGTTGATGCTCATCCTTGTGTTATCACCATCCAGAATCAAGGTGCGGATACCTGCTTTGAATAACCTTACTTCCAAAATCCGTGCAATAGTTGATTTCCCGGACCCCGAAAGACCGGTGAGCCAAATCACAAAAGCTTTTTGCCGGTTAAGAGCCTCCTTCTGCTCCCTGGTGACCAGAAAAGATTCTGGTGCAAGGTTATGTTTAGATAAAAACTTTGTCATAAATGAAAATTCAATTGCAAAATATCATAAATATAAAGGTAAATAAAACCTGAAAAGAATTCTGAAAGTAATCATGTCGGATTCAATAATACTGTAATTTACTTCTCATTCTATTCTTATCGAATCAATTATTAAACACCACAAGGTAAATCTAAATTAAATCGCATTATTTTTACCTTGTTAGTTTAAAACTTAAAATGAGAATATTACTTTTATCCTTTCAGAGCAAATTAATCTTAAACAACAAATAATTGAAAATTATGCAAAACAGACGAGAATTCTTGAAAATTTCAGCTGCGGGATCAGCCGGTATGATGTTATTCGGCGCGGCTGGATGCAAATCGGGTGCTGCAACTGACCGGAAGAGTTATGGTATTGGTATTCAGCTGTATTCTCTTCGTGATGCCATGGCTGCCGATGTTCTGGGAACCTTAAAGAAAGTTTCTGACATTGGTTATAAAAATCTGGAACTGGCAGGATATGCCGAAGGTAAATTTTACGGTTATTCCGCTGCTGAATTCAAAAAGATAGTCAGTGACTTAGGTATGGTTTCTCTAAGCAGCCATACTCAGGTTGAATCGGCCGGCATCACAATGGATAAAGCAAAATTGATGGCTGATGTACATGCCGAGCTTGGCGTAAAATATTGTATAAAGCCTTGGGTTGAAGAAGTTGACCGCAATATTGACCAATATAAGAAGATGATTGTCGACGTTAATGAAGTCGGTAAAATTATGAAAAGTGTCGGAATCCAGTTTGGATACCACAATCATAACTTCGATTTCAAAAATATCGATGGAATAGTTCCTTACTACGATATATTTATGAAGGAAATGGATCCAAACTTAGTTACGATGGAATTGGATCTATTTTGGGCTTCTAAAGCAGGTCAGGATCCGGTAGCTATGTTTAACAAGTATCCGGGCAGATTCCAGCTCCTCCACTTGAAGGACATGCTTACCAATCAGCCGCCATTCTTTGATGTGATTAAAGATGATATTTGCAGCGTTGGTGCAGGAGTTATCGATTTCAAAAGAATTTTGGCTGCCAAAGATGTCGCCGGAGCGAAATATATCATTGTTGAAGATGATAATCAAGGCAACGGAAAACCATTTGAAGGAATTGAAACAAGTATTAAGAATCTTACAACAAAGATTTTGAAAAAATAAAGGGAGCGGAATTTAAACACTACCTGTTTTATTCATTGCATCAGAATCAGATTACCTTATTTAAGGGTTCAGATCACAGGTCTGAACCCTTAATTATATTATTAAAATCGAAAAGAGATTCAAAAGTAAGTTTGTTTGTGATTGTTAATTTAACTTTTAAGCTCCTTTGGATACCGCAAATTTTGACTGTATTGGAATCAATTGTAAAGATAAAATGAGATGACATCTTTTAAATATGGGGCGCACCAGTTCCTATGGGTTGAGCATTGGTCCGATGGATGCATGTATATGCTGGATCAGGTTCACGAACTGGGTTTGGATAATTTCGAGATATCACTTGGGGATGACATTTTTTTCGATCCCGCACCTGTTCGTGAAAAATCCAGATCGCTTGGGCTTGAACTGACTGTTGGTCCAGGTAATATATGGCCAATGGAATGTGATATTTCCTCGCCTGTCGTGAAAAATCAGCAACTTGGGATAGCGTGGCACCGTCGCATTATTGAACGGACTGCAGAGCTTGGCGCCGTTGCTTATTGTGGTGCGATGTACGGTCATCCTGGTAATATATTGCGGCAGCCACGGCAATATGATGAATTAGATCGGGTGGCACAAAACTTGTTTATTTTGGCTGAATTTGCTGAAGGCTTAAATGTGAAACTTGTAATTGAACCCATGAGCCATTTCCGGACGCATCTTCTGCACACAGGACAGGAAGCTTTTGATCTGTTCACTAAGGTAAGCCACCCAAACCTGTATATCAACCTCGACACTTACCACATGGTTACTGAAGAACGCGATTACGCTCAGGCTATAAAAATTTGTGGTGCTGCTTTATGGGGTATACATGCCTGTGAAAGCGATCGGGGCATTCCCGGTGGCGGACTGGTTCCATGGACTGATGTTTTTCAGGCTCTGGCTGATGTGTGTCCAAATGCGCGCATACTGATGGAAACTTACAATACAGGAGGTCAGGGCTTTGGCTATGAGCGGGGCATATTTAAAGATGTGTGCCCGGATGCGCAGAATTTTGTAAGGAATGGACTTTATTTTCTGAAACAAAAAACTGCTGAAATTCTGCATAATACTTAACTGAAATACTAATATGCTATCTGGCAAGTAAATAGCAGGCATGCTGATTAAAACCGAAATTGAATCCTGCAAGTCATTACGTTATCATTGACATCTGATGTGAATCCTTTTAATAGGGTATGTTCATTCCAGACACAGGCATAGTATAAAACAAGTTTGATATTTTCAGACAAATAATTGATATAGCCAAAGCCCAGAGTGTTGTATTTAATATTGGCACTGGTTAATGTCGAACCCGAGGCGCCGATCTCCGTTCCCTTAACGCACGTATTGGGATCATACCAGTCGTATTTAACCACAATCTGATGTTTGACTGAAAACAAACTCTGAACATAATACAAATAAGCTCCGTTGAATTTTCGGATATTGAATCCGTCTGTGCCAGTCATCAACGCAACAGGTGTCTCACTGCTTGAATTTGTTGCCGACTGTTGACCGGCAACAAATTCTGCCCTGAATTCCGAAAACCCGATTCTGTTCTTAATTTTCAACTGTACATCGGCTTCGTAATACTGTCTGGGCGATTTGCCGTTTAAGTTGGTGGCACTCGAATCCAATAAAGTTGTTTTAATTCCGTTTGTGGTGCCGGTATAATACTTGTACCTGGTGTTTTGCAACAATCCGCCTTGCAAAGTGGAAGCACCAAAAGCACAGGTGACATTCTTAGAAAACCGGACAGGTCTTAATGATATTCTGGCAATCAGATCTTTGTAATTGTCATAGTCGCCTGTGGCATTGATCCCCTGACCATTAAATAATCCAACATCTATTTTTACCTTATTAAACGTCCCGATATTTTTTCTTGGATCAAAACTAATCATGGCACCCAGGTCACGTTCGCTTTTCATTAAAATCTGTGACATTCTTCCTCGTTCAGGAGACTCTCTGTCGCTGCTGCTGTAGTTGATTTCATAGCCAAACGGACGTGCGAACATACCAGTACTAAAAGAAAATAATTTGTACTTATTCTCAAAAATACGACCCCAGACATCCCTCACGGTAAAGCTTCTTTCGTTCGCATCAAATTGAAAAACAATTTGAATTCCAGGCCCTTTACCTTCTGAAAAGTGAATATAGTCGATCCGCACCCTACTCCGTTTTAACATAAATCTATTACTGACCTGTGACCCAAAATCACCACCTTCATAACTTTTAATGCCCTTGGCAGAAGCAATCTGAAATTGAGGCTGAATATATCCTCCAATTTTCAGATGGTCAAATTTTTTATAGACCCCTAACAAACCCTTGCCTTCATTTTTTGTAGTATCAACCATATCCATTAAAAACTGTGCATACACTTTACTTGACGCAAAGATTAAAACGAGGGCAAAGACCAGGATTATTCTTAGTTTCTTCACTAAATGAATTTTTATTTTGATAAATAAGGTTAAAGAGTCAAAAAAGCTGTTGCATTTTTAGGGAAATCAGGACGGTCTTCGGTGCTTATCAAAAAATTTGCAACACCACATTACAGAAATGAGCAGAAATAATAGCACAAAGCAGTATTTTGCAAATATAGTAAACGATTGTTTATGAAAAGTAGGTTCATTTATCCTAAATTACTGTAAATTTCTTAAACTAAATGGAATTGCAAGATCAGTTATTTAGGTTCTGATTATCTGACTAATATCCGGCCTAAAGAAGCATACCAGATGAGACTGTATTAGAAGGCAGAGGTTGGTATTCTTGTATAATCTCTTGTTTTTTAATTTTAATTTTTTAACTTTGTATTTCAAAGTACTTTTAAATGAAAACAAACAGAACAAATCCCAATGAAGATCTTCAGACCATTCGTGAGATCATGGAACGGTCGTCCAAGTTTTTGTCGCTTAGCGGATTATCCGGTATTTTTGCAGGAGTGTGTGCTTTGACAGGCATAGCAATAGCATGGTTTTTTATTCTGGATTCGGGTCACATTCAACTTGACGCCTTCATGCGCAGTCCGGGAGATTCGTTAATTTCCGGCATCAGGTTTTATCTTGCTCTGGACGCTATGCTGGTTTTAGGATTTGCGGTTTTTGGGGCAATCTTCTTTTCACACAGAAAAGCCGGAAAGGCCGGTCAACAGTTTTGGAACAATACAACCAAGCGGTTAATCGTTCATTTAATGATTCCTTTGGTTTCAGGCGGAATTTTCATACTGATTCTGTTATTTCGGAATAATTTAGAGCTGGTTCCTTCGGTCATGCTGATTTTTTATGGGTTGTCACTGGTAAATGCCGGGAAGTTTACGCTTGGAGAGATTCATTACCTTGGACTGACACAAATTGTTTTGGGCATTCTTGCTGGAGTTTTTGTTAGTTATGGTTTTCTTTTTTGGACAATAGGTTTTGGATTGGTTCATATTCTTTACGGTACAGTGATGTATTACAGGCACGAACGGTAGGTGCATTGTGATTGGAGCAGGAAGAAACCAGCAACTCTCATCCTGGAACTTGCAATTTTTCAGTCATACTTGGCGGCAGTGCGAACTCCAAACTGACTGCAAGAAGTTTACAATCGCATTGACAAGCAGGGATGCGGAAACCCGAACAGAGCAGGCAAACAAAAAGTGCGGAGTCAGCACTATAATCACGGACAACAAAATCATGGAAGGATTAATGAAAATATTTAGAGTTGTCACCTTAATATCAATGATATTAACCCTTACGGTAGCAGTTGCCAGCGTTATTGGTGTTGCAATCACTGGTTTTTATCCCGGGATTATTGTGCTTTTGTTTTTGGCGCTGATTCCAATTGCGTCTAATTTCTACGCTAAAAAAATTATTAGCAAGTCCAATGATTTTAAGAGAAATTATTATACAACACTCACAATCATTAATTTGCTGACGGTGCTGGTTGTGTTATGGATGACATTTGTGATATTGGTTGATCGTGTTTTTAGTAACATATTATGATATTGTTGATAAAAGTTAAATTGTAAATCGTTAAAAAATAAATATTTTTTAGTGAAGAATCCAATTTCAAACCTTCAGAAAGTATTTGAAAGTCGCATCAGGCTTGGAATCATGTCGGCACTCATGGTGAATGATACCATTGATTTCAATGCACTGAAGCAACTGCTTGGACTGACGGACGGAAACCTGGCCAGCCACCTGAAAGCCCTGGAACAACAGGAGATCATCGTGGTTTCGAAACAATTTATCGGCAGAAAGCCAAGTACAACCTACAAGGCAACCGCGCGGGGAAGGGATTTGTTTCGACAACATCTGGCGGCACTTGAAGAATTAATAAGCTATCAATAATTTTTTATTCACGCACTTTGAATATCAATGTACTTTTAATAAATTAAGACAATGGAAACAAAAAGCATTCAACAGTTCATGAACAGTTACAGCGTTAAGATGATTATTGTTTCAGGCTTGGCCATTATGCTGTTAATCCCTTCGTTTTTGATTATGAATGTCATTCAAGAGCGAATTGACCTGAGCCAAAAGGTGAAAAATGAACTTTACGCCCAATGGGGAGCAAAACAGGTGGTTGCCGGTCCGGTATTGAATGTGCCGTTTTCGGTGACGGAACCTGGGGAGAATAATCAGGGTACCAACGAACGGCATGGCGTGGCGCATTTTCTGCCTGACACATTAAAAACGGATGGAGTGCTCTATCCGGAAACCAGGAAGCGTGGGATATACGAAGTGGTGGTTTACCAAGGAAAGCTCAGATTAAAAGGCTCGTTTGCACAACCTGATGTTTCACAGCTGGATCTTCAAAATGCCCATTACAACTGGGGAGCAGCCTATTTCACCATTGGTATTTCGGATATGCGTGGCATTAAAAATCTGCCCGAACTGATTATCAATGGTCAGAAATGCAAAGTTGAACCGGGTGTTGCCGATACCGATTTGTTCAAGTCGGGAATTACCGTAAAAGCCGGTTCCGTTGACATGAAACAGTCCATGAATTTTGATATAGAACTGGTCATAAACGGATCAGAAGATCTGTCGGTTGAAGCGCTGGGAAAAACGTCAGAAGTTACGATGAAGTCTGAATGGACCGAGCCGAGTTTTACCGGTAGTTTTCTTCCGGCAAATCGTCAGGTTACTGCAAAAGGATTTACGGCTGATTGGCTGGTGACCCACCTGAACCGCAATTTTCCACAGCAATGGATTGACGGGAAATTCAATCCACACGAGGCAAAATTAGGTGTTGAACTGCTTATCCCGATTGATCATTACCAAAAATCGATGCGCTCGGCAAAATATGCCATTTTATTTATTGCCCTGAACTTTATCATTTTTCTGTTCATTGAGATAAAAAGTAAAATCAGGATTCATCCTTTTCAGTATTCGTTGGTGGCCTTTGCACTGTTGATGTTTTACTCCTTGCTGACTTCCATCGGTGAACAAATCGGGTTCAATTGGGCCTACCTGATTTCGGCCGTGGCTGTCACTTTGCTGATTTCGTGGTATGCTTTTACCATTCTGCGACAGGTACGAATGGTGGCCTGGGTAACGCTTTTACAAACTGGCTTATATTTGTTCCTGTTTACCATTTTGCAGTTGCAGGATTACGCGCTGCTTGCCGGAAGCATCGGACTGTTTGTAATTCTGGCTATAATTATGCGCGCATCGCAGCAAATAAAGTGGTATTCAGAAGTCTAGACCCAAAAGTATATAGAAAATACAATGGTGTGACCATATGGTTTGGATACATCCAGTCTGGTGGGGCGGTTTACCAGCAATGACAAAGGGATTTATTGACAGATTATTTTTACCCGGTTTTGTATTTCAATATAGAGAGAATTCACCTTGGTGGGATAAATTACTAACAGGGAAATCTGCCAGGATTATTACGACAATGGATCAACCGACTTGGTTTTATTGGTTAATTAATAAGGAACCAAGTATCAATCAATTAAAGAAGGCAGTACTCCAATTTTGTGGTGTAAATCCAGTCAGGGTAACAGCATTCGGACCTGTAAAGGGATCCTCAGAAAAACAAAGAGAGGCTTGGTTGCATACAGTAAAACAAAAGGGGGAAGAAATAAATTAGAAGGAATATTAACTCATCTAGTTAAAAACCATTTAGGCTCTGCGGAATTCTAATCTGTAATATGCTTTCTATCCAAATATTCTCCATAAATAACTATCTCATTTGGGATACAACCTTTAAAATTGAATGATAAAGGTTCGTATTTGGTCATGCTTCATCTGAAAAGTGAACTCCTTTTCACCGGTTTTAATTTCAGGCTGCTGATCAAGTGGTTTTTCAATATGATTGGATTCAACAATTGAAGTTGGTTTAGCCGGAAGTTTCACCGTTACCGGACCATCCTTCCCTTCTGTTTCAATAATCCTAACGACGGTATTTTGTGGTGACCAGTCACCTTGCAATAATTTTACTACCGACAGGATCGCATTTTTGGTCTCAATGCCGAAGAATGAGTGCTCTTCCGGTAATGTGAAACCGCCTGTCCATCCGCCGAGTCCTGTTTCGTGGGAGCTCTCCTGCAATGAGACCATCGGTTGGTTGAGCTCCAGCGCTTTTCGGACAATATCGCCAACTCTCCAGTCGCCTCTGTGAGAAACAATCGCATAGCTCACCTCCTGCACTCCCTGATCCATCCGCGCATCCATATCGCGCGCACCCCTTACGACCGACATATTGATTTCACCCTCATCAATCACAAAACCATAACGCCCATTGTTAAGCAAGGATACACCCCACTCTTTTCCGGAAAGATCGACCCAGTTTTGTGCCGGATTATCCAGATTGGTCAGTGGACGCTCAATATAGCCATAAGGAATTTCGTAGGTGGCAGTCCCTTTTTTTACCTCAACGGGAAAAACAACCTTAAGGCATTTATCGTGATCGTACCAGTTGGTAGAAATGGAGAACTTAACCTGAGGAACATCCTTTTCAAGTATCATCTTTCGGGTAAATAGCGATTCTTTGGAAGCATCCACCCATTGAACCACCAACCGTACTGGAGTATTTTCGATAATTTCGGCACCCTTGACTGAAGTAGTCGGACACGCTTTGTCATTGATAGAAAGTCTCCAGGAGCTGGTGCCACTCTCTTCCATCAATTTCAGAACATTTCCTTTTCCTGAGAGAACTTCTTTCGCCAGCGATTTATCGAAGACAGAAGTTAATCCGGCATTGTCCCACGATACCCTGTAATATCGATTTTCAGCACTATTTTTGGACACAACCACGCCTGCATATTTCTGAGGGGTCTGGCCTGAATGAACTGAAAACATCCGATAACCAATTGCAGGAATATTCTCGGCTAAAAGAGAAACAAAATAGCTGCATTTATTCGTTGAAATACTGTCAACATGAAAGTTGACCTCCTTTCCCGATTTATCGGTAATGTTAATCTGAGTGACCGGGGTAAGAAATCTAATGTTAGCTTTTACAATCCCTGTTCTGCTCCATGATAAAGGATTATAGACGATCAAGGGTGTATCAATTCCGCTGGTATTGATGCGTGAGCCAATAACTTCGAGCCCGAAATTCAACAGGCGGTCACTCTCTGCCAAAACACCTTTCAACTCCGAAACTGAATGATCAGCTCCATAGCCGACAATAGTTCCTGCCAGAATATCGTGAAACTGGTTTCGCAATACAACTTTCCAGGCCTCCCGAAAGTTCATACGTGGATGAAATGGCTTGGCCTGAAGCATTGATCCAATGACAGCAAATTTTTCTGATGTGTTGAGCTGATTTTCGGCATCACGATTTAATTTTTTAATACAAACCTGGGAGGTATACGTGCCACGCCATTGATTTAAATTCCCATTGTTTGCAGATTCTCCACGATTAGTATTACCTAGGGATGGACCTTCGGTAGACTGAACCCTTGTTTCCTCCTGCTTATCAGGTAAAGGGACGCCCATCTCACCGATAAAAGCGGGCCATTCTCTTTTGGACGCCGCTAAGGAGGCATAAAATTTCTCAGGTGTACTAAATGCCAGTGGCGGACACAAAGGATTTGCTCTTAGACTTTTTAATGCCTCCATATCTGTATCACGAGGACCCCCTCCATGGTCTCCCTCGCCATATAAAATCATTGCATCGGGATAATGGACGATTTTCATCCAATCGTTGATGTCGCTGAGCAACGGTTTACTGGTAAGACGGGCATTATAGGGAGCCGGCAGGTTGTAGGCAAGCATTCGGGAGCCATCTGATGACTCCCACCAAAAAATCCGTTTCCCTATGGGTGCTGCTCTCATAAATGTGTAATAATCAATGCCACAGCCTTTGTATATCTTGGGTAGAGATGCCGCGTGTCCGCTGAAAGCGTCTGGTGTCCAGGCGATATTTACCGGTTTGATTGAAAGGTATTTCTCATTAAATTCATTTCCGAGCAGAAATTGACGAATGTACGATTCGCCCCCTGCCATCATTTCGTCCGGTTCGCTCCACTGTCCTCCGGTTACACTCCATGAACCATCTTCAATATGCTTCCTGATATCCCTGAAAAGAAAAGGATCCTCACGCATCACAGATTCATAGACAGCCATCTGACTTTGCGCAAAGGTAAGGCCCGGAACTTTATCCATCATCCGTATTACACCCCGAAAAGTTTCAGGGATAACGCGTACTACAGTCTCATTCCAGTCCCATCTGTAGGCTAAATCAATATGGGCATTTCCTACGAGTAAAATATTTCGAACGGAATCGCTATTGTTCTGGAAGGCAGTCTCTTCTACCTCTTTTCTAATGGAGGAATCTGAATTCCTATTTCCTGAATAACCATATCCGACTGCGAACGAGGTGAACAGAAGAAGCAACAGTGATTTTCTCATTTTACTTTCCGTATTTTTTTGATGATTTGTAATTTACTGGACAGATGGCAATTGATATGTTGATGCCAAATGTTGAAACCGATCTCCGGCGGCAACAAACCAGGTTCTTCCATTATTAACCCTCTCGTTTGACACACTCGCGCTGACCTCTATTGTCGATCAAATTAGTGTAAAAAACCATTCCATCTAAGTTCCAATCCTTCCGCTAATTTGGCGGGCAATTTAGGTATAATTCAATTGCTAACAATAAATTTTCTTCCCTGCGGAAATAAAATGGCGGGAGGGTGGGTGATTTTGAAATGCTCGTAACTGATCTGTGTTTTAACCAATGCCACCAAGCTTTTCGAAAGTTGCAACAGGATTATATATTTTCAGCTAGCTTAATCTTCTGTATTATTGGATTATAGATTATTCTTATTTGTTCAGTCATTTAAACGCAATATTTGGTTACATACTCTGTATTTTTTAATACTTTAGCCATATGAATCTGATTGAGAGCTATTTTGAAGGAAGACCTAAAAGGTTTGATGATTATATTACAGATATTAAAACTAAAAGAGCAGTGAAAGAAACATTGAAATTATTGGGGAGGCAGTTAACCGAATTCTAAAAAAGGACAAAGATTTCAAAATAGAGAATGCTCAAAAAATTATTGGCGCAAGAAACAGAATTGCCCATGGATATGATAAGATTTCTGATGATTTATTATGGAGCATAGTTATAATTTGAGTTCAAACTTGTGACAACTGATTTAGACGACCATTGTAACACTGCCAATAATTTCTTTTTGTTGAATCACTAAGAAACGACGCTGATACCATTTTTTCCACAATACTTGTTTTCGATAGCATAAGTGTCATAATATCATTAAAAATCTTTTCACTGATTTCTGCCTCTTCTGCGAGTTTGGTAAATTGAATCTTGTTTTTCCCTTGAGCCAGATTTCCGGGTAAGAGTCCGTCGTCTAAGGCAAAGTCTCTATCTTCTACATGAATACGACTATTTAAGAGGTCATAGGCAGGACTCAGCCTGTAGTCTCCCATTGGTGTTTCAAGCAAGGAAAAGTTTTTAAAGTGAGCATCTCCATTTGAAAACAGATAATTAAACACAAGTATTTTCAATAGTTTAGGCGCTTCTAATTTGTAGGTAGCTAAATAATTGTGCATCAACTGAAATAACTCTAAATAGTTT
This sequence comes from Mariniphaga sp., assembly GCA_037133495.1. Classification (GTDB taxonomy): domain Bacteria; phylum Bacteroidota; class Bacteroidia; order Bacteroidales; family Prolixibacteraceae; genus JAAFHB01. The sequence continues at coordinate 69,256 of JBAXOA010000006.1, forward strand.
CCCAAATACTTGTAATGTTCTCCATGGGTTTGTGGTGTTCTTCCTGACAATGAAGCAAAATCATCCTGTGCTAGCTTTGTACCGTCTTCTTTAACATCAAAACGCTTTGTTATATATGCAGGAGCGCCATTTTTAAAGAAAATTAATGCATTTTCAGCTGTTTCTATTCCATAAATCTGACGGGCAATTTGCATTGTGAGATGTTCGTTAGCTGGCATTTGATCTGGCTTTTTACCAGAACCGGGGATAGGTTTTAGAATATATGTTCCGCGCTCACCTTCATTTATTAGTCTTAACTTATTTTTTTCGAGCAAGACTGAAAATTTTTCTTGTACTCCTGAAACAGACATGCATTTTCTGCTTTGATCAAAGAGTTCATCAGTTTCCGGATTGGATGAGGGCGAATCGTATCGTAATATATGATTCACAGCTTTACCCCGAAATACTCGGTTTAAGCAGGTCCTGCTATAGGTATTAAATCCTTCCGCTAAAGTGCCGGGACAATATTTTATTTCAGGTAAACCCATTATTCTTCTATTTTTATTACTCTTACAGCACCAATACTATCATTCTTTGCGGTAGTCATGAGCAACCCAAAGTAATCCTTTTGGTCTATTTTATTAAGTTTACAAACCACTTGTTTATTAGATCCTTCAGGAAGCATGTTGTAAAAAAATGGAAACAGGAATTTTGAATGAAACTCTTGTTCAATTTTAGGCAGAGTCAGACTGATGCCTGGTTTATTGCTGTCTGCCAGCCAGGTGTCATTGTAACAGAATGTAAACGAGCCATCATCATTTTGGGTTAAGTCTCCTGCTTCCTTATCCTTATAGAGTATTTTTGCCTTTCTCATTGGTTAGGTGATATATTTTTAAGCTTTAAGCCAACTTCCAACCCCAATACATCAGCTAACTTTTGCAATGTCTGTAATGTGGGATTCCCTTTACCGCTTTCAAACTGTTTTAAGGTTCTTAAGCCAACACCCGATAATTCAGCTACGGTTTCCTGTGTGACTTGTAACACTTTCCTGCGCTCTTTTATTGTTTTAATTAATCCTTCAAGGTGCATCATACAGCTCTTTTTTATGTAAAAATACTATTAATTTTATAAAATACAATAGAAAGGACAATATATGGCACTATTCAATGTATATTACTTCGTTTTGTATTTTTTTAGATTAAAGAGCATTATATCGCACTATTTAGTGTGATAATAAAGACTAAGACTGTTCGGAAGTATTATATTTAAGGATACGCTAAGCTATAGGAAAGAACTGAAAAACAAAAAAATGGAGTCCGATTTGGATCTTCTTCTTGATGATGCTCCTCTTTGATTCGAAAGTTGCAACCGGGTAACTCTTATGTATATGAGATAATATTCAAATTATGTGATATTTATGTTATCGTCGGAATGGAATTACTCCTATTTATCAGGTTCACTATTACTTTTGTCATAGTATCCTTTTCATCGGGATTACTAACTGCAATCATTAGAGTGAGTGCTACGAGCGTACTATCAGGAACCCGTTTACCTCCTGTCTCAGTAAATAGAAGACTGTTCTTTTCAAGAAATAGTAAGAAGAAATAGGCGGCAATCCGCTTATTTCCATCAACAAAAGAATGATTTTTGGTTACAAGGTAAAGCAGATTGGCTGCTTTTTCTTCAATGCTCGGATATAAATCCTTTCCGTCAAATGTTTGGTAAATTGTTCTCAGAGAACTCTTAAATGATTCGTCCTTTTCTTTTCCGAAAAGTGGTCCATTACCGTATATCTCTCTTAGTTTGTCGATATGATTCTTCGCTTCCTCATAGGTGATTTTGAAAAGTTCTTTTACAGAAGTATCTGATATTTTTAATCTCTGATAATCATATTGGTCGAGAATGTCCAATGCATAAGCATAATCCGTTATGATTTTTAGAAGTCCTTCACTTTCATCAGAAGAGAGCTTTTTCTGATTTACTATCTTGGTTAAAATCAGCACAGAATCTTTTAAACTCATTAATTGCTCATTATGAGCGTTCAGTCGTTTTTCATTCAGGGCATATCCCTTAATGAGGAAGTCTTTTATTATTTGATTTGCCCAAATTCTGAATTGAATTCCTCTTTTGGAGTTAATCCGATATCCAACAGAGATAATCGCGTCAAGATTGTACAATTTTAAATTTCTGGTTACATCTCTGGCTCCCTCTTTTTGAACTACCGAGTATTTCTCGGTAGTTGCGCCTTCAGTTAGCTCACCAGATTTATAAATGTTCCGGAGATGAAGTCCGATCGTGTCTGAATCTTTTTCGAAGAGATCAGCTAATTGCCTCTGTGATAACCAAACAGTATCAGATTGGACAACAACTTGAATTTCAGTCTTGCCATTATCTACTTGAAATATTTTTATGCCAGACTCTTCCATCAATCTTTTTTTGTAAAGATAATGGATTGAAGGTAAAGAATGGATATAGAATGTCTTTTGATAAAATCTGCCTCTTTTAAGGAGAGTTGCAGCCTTTTCGTTCACCGCACCAATATCTGTTTTGGTAAATGCAAGCAAGGTTTTGAAAAGTTCGGACAAAAAAAAGAGGTCGAAAACGACCTCCTTTCCTGTACGGCTCCTCAGGTAGGACTTGAACCTACGACCTACGGATTAACAGTCCGCCGCTCTAACCAACTGAGCTACTAAGGAATAATATTTTAAACAATAAGAACCTACACTTTTTCCTCGGATTAATCCGTCAGCTGACGGACCGCTCTAACCAACTGAGCTACTAAGGAATAATATTTTAAACAATAAGAACCTAC